>DASYUT010000205.1 GCA_036000965.1 Actinomycetes bacterium | reverse complement strand
ACCGACGGCGAGTTGCTGCGGGGGGTGCGTTTCGAGCGCCATGAGGTGCTCACCCAGTCGCTGTCGATGCGTTCCAGGTCGGGCGCGGTGCGCCTGATCGAGACCCGGCACCAGCTCGGCAAGTCGAACCTGATCGCCCGGGCTCGCTGAGCTCCGGGCAGGCGCCCATGGCGCCGGCGGCGACGTGGTGGGGCGGCGGCGACGGGACCGGGGGGCGACGGGACCGGGGGGCGGCACCGCGATGGGGAACGCGCAACGCCGCCGAAGCGACATCGTGGTCTTCCCGGCGGCATCTGCGGTCTTTTGCTTATACCGTCTCTGCCCGGCCAATGGTTAGCTTCCGCTGGTACTGGCCGTCACCGCCGATCGGCCGGTACCGCTCGACGTAGTCACGGCGTTCGGCGTCGTCTCAACCGGTCCCGCACCCACTCCAGAGCCCGCGCCCCGCCAGGCAGGAGAGGAGATGCGCCCGCCCACCGCCCACCCCAGCCCCGCCACCCCGGTCGCCGGGGTCCGCCGGGGCGCCCGCGTGGCCTGGCGCGCGTCCGCCGGTCGCCCCGCCGTGCTCGCTGCGGCGGCGTCGCTCGCCCTGAGCTGCCTCGCGCTCTGGCCGGTCCAGGATGCCCGGGCGGCCGGGGCCAGCCCGCTGGACGCCACCACGATCCTGGTCTCCGCCGACGTGGACGGCGGCAAGGGGAACGGCCTGGACGCGGCGTACCCTCCGGCGCTCGCGCGCGAGGCTCGCCACGTCGCGTTCGCGTCGACGTCGGCGAACCTGGTCCCCGGCGACGCCAACGGCAGGAGCGACGTCTTCGTCCGCGACCTCGACCCCGCCACCGGGGCCTGGCGGACGAGCCGCATCTCGGCCGCGTTCTCCGGCGGCGAGGCGGACGGCGACTCGTTCGACCCCTCGGTGTCTGCGGACGGCCGCTACGTCGCGTTTGCCTCCGACGCCACCAACTTGGTGGCCAACGACCGCAACGGCACCACCGACGTGTTCCTCTGGGACCGGCACGGCCAGGCCGAGGACCGCATCGTGCGGGTCTCGGCCAACGGCCCGGGCGGCGACGGCAACGGCTACTCCTGGGAGCCGTCCGTCTCGGCCAACGGCCAGGTCGTGTCGTTCCTGTCCGAGGCGTCCAACCTCGTCCCCGGCGACGGCAACGGCTACATCGACGTCTTCGTCTGGGACCGGTCCGCCTCGGTGGGGCCGCTCACACTGGTCTCCGGCGGTGTGTCGGGCCAGGGGGACGGCGGGGCGTGGCAGCAGGTGCTCTCGGCCGATGGCGGGACCGTTGCGTTCGTGTCCGACGCCACCAACCTCGTCCCGGGCGACGACAACCGGTCGAGTGACGTGTTCGTGATCGACCGGTCCACCGGCCGGACCACGCTCGAGTCCCGGGCCTCGGACGGCAGGATCGGCGACGGCTGGAGCTTCTTCCCGGCGATCTCGGCCGACGGCAGCGTGGTCGCGTTCGACTCGGTCGCGACCAACTTCGCCCAGAACGAGGGGGAGCGGCCAGACGTGTTCGTCCGCGACCGGTCCAGCGGCCGGACCACGCTCGTCTCGGTCGGTCCGGCCGGCGGCAAGGCCGACTACGCGAGCTTCGCCCCGTCGCTGTCGGCCGACGGCGGCTCGGTGGTGTTCGACTCCAACGCCACCAACCTGGTGCCCCACGACGCCAACGGGTACGGCAGCGACATCTTCGTGCGCGATCTCGTGAGCGGGACGATGACCCTGGCCTCGGTCGACCTCACCGGGATGGCGCAGTTCGACCAGGCGTACAACGCCGCCATCTCGCCCGACGGGGACCACGTGGCCTTCGTCGGCTTGTCGGTGCTGCTGGACGTCGTCGACGCCCAGTACTACCTGCGAGGCCCGCTGCGGTCGCCACTCGTGCTGGACACCCCACCGCCTACCCTGCCGACGACCGGCCCGGCGGTGGACACCACCACGGCGACCACCGAGCCGGCGCCCACGACCGACACCAGGGACACCGCGGACACCGCCACCACCGCGGACAGCACCACGTCGACGCAGCCCACCACGACTTCCGCTCCGACCACCACGACCGGCTGAGGCGCCCGCCGTGCCCGGCATGCTTCATGGGCTCCAGCCTGATCGAGCCGAACGCGTACTTCGTCGGATACTTGGTCACGAGCGCGGGATCGGCGACCATGGGACCTCGACGCCACAGCCTCCGTGGCCGCCGAGTCCACATCGCCGTGAGCGTGCACCGGTTCCTGATCCTCACGCGAGGGGGACCTGATGCATTTCGGTCCAGTACGCCAGCGCGACGAGCAGGGCCAAGTCGCGATCGTCCCGGGTTGCGAGGCAGCGAGCCGGCCCACAGAACGGCCGCCGGTGATCCAGCAAGGAGCGGTTCCTGAGGCTCCACCCAGGCATGAACCCTGGCCGCCGACACCATCCTCTGACCAGCCCCGTGGGCGCCCCCCGAGTTTGCGGCCGTCGCCCGTGGTGAACGCCTACCGGGTTCCGCCTGGTCGTTCGTGAGGTCGAGCATGCTGTTCTCCAACCTCCTGGTCGCGATCGCCGTCACCACACTCTGGCCGCTCGGGCTGCTCGGCGTGCTCGCCGCCTGTGCCTGGCTGGAGCGGCGCACGCTGATCCCCGAGGAGATCGTGCCCCGGCGGATCCGGCGGATGGAGACCAAGCCGCCGGAGGAGGTCGAGGCGATGGTCCTCCAGGAGACGGCCCACGTCGTGGCCGCCTACTGGTCGTCGACCGGCCGGCCGCCGCCAACTGGCAACGCGCCCGAGGCCAACGGCGGCCGGCGCTCGGACGAGCTGGAAGCGGCCAGGCCGGTACCGGTGCAGCGGGCGTTCCCAGGGCGGGCCGCGAGGGCCGCCATGCGGCGCAAGCCCACCCGCGGCCGCCACGAGCGGCGCTGACAGCGCTGGCGTCCACGCCTGCCGGACCGGCGGGGCAGAGCATTCCGCGTTTGCCGCGTCCATGATGTGGGAACTCCACCTGTGCCGGTTGAATTGCTTGTTCCGTCGCACTCATCGTGACTGCGACGTCATGGCGAAAGGAGCGAGACCATGACGATCATCGCCCTGCTGGTGATGGGCCTCATCGCGGGAGCCGTGGCCAAGCTCATCCTGCCCGGCAACGACCCGGGCGGGATCCTCATGACCATGGTCATCGGTGTCGTTGGCGCCTTCCTCGGCGGGTTCCTCGCCGATGCGCTGGGCTTCGGCGGGCTGTCGGGGTTCGACTTCCGGACCTTCGTCATCGCCGTCATCGGCTCGATCGTGCTGCTGCTCATCTACCGGGCGGTGTCCGGTCGGGGCCGTGGACGCCGCCGCAGGCTCATCTGACAGCGCCCAGCAAGGAGCGGCGCGGCCCTCGGGCCGCGCCGCTTTCGTCACCGCCTGCTCACGCTTTCCGATCCGCCCGCCGATCCGCGCGGTCAGGGTTATGGTGGACCAATGGAACAGCGGGTGCAGCGGCAGCCGAGGACCTCGGAGGCGTTCGTTGCCGGGGTCTCGGCGATGCTGCTCGCGACCGCGGTCCTCGGTCTCGCTCACCTCGTGCAGGCCAGCGTCCCGTTCCCACCGCTCGGCCTGGCCCAGCGGCTGCTCCGCGTGGTGCCCGGGGCCCTGGCGGTCTTCTTCATCGAGCGGCTCGGCCACCTGGCCCTCCGGTTGTTCGCGATCGGCTTCACCATCGGCGCCATCCTGGCCGGAGGGGTCGCCGGTGTGGTCGTTGCCAGAGCGCCGGCCAAGCATGGGCGACGCGGTCCATCACGCTGGACCGGTGGCGAGGCGGGCACCCGCGCGCCGGGGGTACCCGACCGGGGCTCTGAGCCGCCGGCTCGGTCCCGGGGTGCCGCGGTGTGGGCTGCCGGGGCGCTGTTCGCCCTGCTCGCGCTGGCCGGCTACCGGCCCCAGCCCGGCGCTCCGTCCCTGGTCATGTACGGTGCGCTGGTGGGGGTGGCCGGTGCCGTCTACGCCGTGGGACTGCGGGGGGCGCTCGACCGCCTCGACCGCGACCCGGTCCCCCCGCCCGCCCGCGGGCTGGGACGGACGCGGCGGGAGTTCCTGCGCGCAGCGGTGGGAGCAGGCGGGCTGCTCGCCCTCGGGGTCGGGGTGAACCGTCTGACCGGGGGGTTCGGGGACCGGGGGGGCCGGCCGCTGGTCCGTCCGGTCGGCGCCGAGCCGGTCGAACCGGCCCGGATGCCCCAGGCGACCGCCGAGGACCGGGCGTTCCTGGCCATCCGTGGCTTGTCGCCCGAGGTCACGCCGAACCGGCTCCACTACACGGTGGACGAGTCGATCATCGATCCCGACGTCGACGCGGACTCCTGGCACCTGGCGGTCGACGGCCTGGTGGCCCGGCCCGTCAGGATCGGCTACGCCGACCTGGTCGCCATGCCGGCCGTGGAGCAGTACGTCACGTTGCAGTGCATCTCCAACTTCGTCGGCGGGGACCTCGTCGGGACGGCCAAGTGGACCGGCGTCCCCCTGGCCGACGTGCTGGCCAGGGCCGGGGGCGCGTCCGAGCGGGCGGTACGGGTCGTGTTCCACGCCGTCGGCGGCTACAGCGACTCCATCCCGGTCGCCAAGGCGCTCGACCGGTCGACCATCGTCGCCTACGGCATGAACGGCGCGACCCTGCCCAGGGCCCACGGCTACCCGGCCCGGATCATCGTGCCGGGCATCTACGGCATGAAGAACGTGAAGTGGGTCGAGCGCATCGAGGTCGTCGACTACGAGTACCGGGGCTACTGGCAGCGGTCCGACGGCTGGGACAACCTGGCCCCGGTCAAGACCGCCAGCCGCATCGACGTGCCCGCCGACCTGGCCGCGGTCGGCGGGCAGGTGACGGTCGCCGGGGTGGCCTGGGCCGGCGACCGGGGCATCAGGGCGGTCGAGGTCTCCTTCGACGGCGGCAGGACCTGGCAGCCGGCCGTGCTCCGGCAGGAGCTGGCCCGGGCCGCGTGGCGCCAGTGGCGCCTGCCCTGGCGGCCGGCCACGACCGGCCGGCTGCTGCTTCAGGTGCGCGCCGTCGACGGCCGCGGCCAGGTCCAGACCGCCGCCCGGGCCCAGCCCCACCCCGACGGCGCCAGCGGCTACCACGAGATCGAGGTCGTCACCAAGAAGGCGTAGGTCGTCAGCAAGAAGGCGTAGGTCGAGCCTGGCCTCAGGAATGCTTGGCGGGCTCGCTCGGTTGCACCTGGCGTCGGCCCAGTCCGCGCTGTCTCCAGGAGGTCCCGTGCGCCATCACCAGAGCGAGCCCGTGCTCGCCGGTCCGCTCGCGCCGGGCGGGGCGGTCGTGCTCGCATCGAGCAGGGGCCACGCGGACTGCTATCCTGCCCGGGTGCGGGCGCCGGGGCGGCGGAGGCCCTTCGGGCGCCGGCCGTCCAGGCCGCGGCCACGGTCGCGGGTGCCCGCGTGGATCGCGCGAGCGGGAGGATCGTTCTTGCAGCCAACCGGTTCGGCCCCGGACCTCGGCACCGAGGTCGGCCCCTCGGCGTCCGACGGCGCCCGAGCCCCGGCCAGCGAGACGCCGGAGGAGCGCCAAGCTCGCTTCGAGGAGAGCGCGATCCCCCTCCTCGACAGTCTCTACGCTGGTGCCCTGCGGCTCACCCGCAACCCGGCGGACGCCGAGGACCTGGTCCAGGAGACGTTCCTGCGCGCCTACAACGCCTTCCACCAGTTCGAGCCGGGGACCAACCTCAAGGCGTGGCTGTACCGCATCCTCACCAACACCTACATCAACGCCTACCGCAAGCAGCAGCGGGGGCCGCAGTCGGTGCCCACCGAGGACGTCGACGACTTCTCGCTCTACCAGCGCATCGCCGGGGCCAACCCGGCAGGGGCCGAGACCCCCGAGGAGATGCTGCTCGAGCGCATCCCCGAGGACGAGGTGCGCCAGGCGCTCGACGCCCTGCCCGAGCAGTTCCGCATGGCGGTGCTCCTGGCCGACGTCGAAGGGTTCTCGTACAAGGAGATCGCGGACATCATGGGCACCTCGATCGGGACGGTCATGTCCCGGTTGCACCGGGGCCGGCGCCAGCTGCAGAAGCGGCTGTGGGACTTCGCCGCTGACCGGGGGCTGCTCGAGGAGGGACAGGAATGGGTGCGCCCGAAGTAGGGGACTGCCACGAGGTCCTGCGCCACGTCTGGCTCTACCTCGACCGTGAGACCGACCCGCCCACCTGCGCCGAGCTCGAGCGACACCTCTCCGTGTGCGCCAGCTGCCGTCGCGTGGTCCAGTTCGACCGCAAGTTCAAGCTGCTCGTGCGCAGGTGCGCCGATCCCGGCCCGGTCTCCCGCTCCACCGTGGAGGCGCTGCGCCTCCGCGTCGTGGCCGAGCTGCGGATCCGCCCTCCTTCGCAGCAGGCATAACGATCCGCCCTCCTTCGTGGCGGGCGTAACGATCCGTCCCGGTCTTGAAACCATCTTGATGCCTTCGTGCGTATAACGGGTAGAAGTTCCGGCGGGGAATCATCGTGACGCCGCGCCGGTTCCTTCACGTACGCAGAACCCATCGGCGGACGATGGGAAGGATGGTGGGGCATACCATGCGCTCGGACAACGTCAAAGGACACCGGCCGGGCAACGATCCTCCACCCTCGAAGGTGGAGCGCGTGGGCCGGATCTGTCGTGAGAACGACTGCGACACCAGGCTGTCGATCTATAAC
>DASYUT010000204.1 GCA_036000965.1 Actinomycetes bacterium | reverse complement strand
GTGGCACGGCTCCACCCTGTGGACCGGTCGTTGCTCGCCTCGAACGTGTGTTCTAGGCTTGCGGCATGCAGACGTTCAGCGACCTCCGGGGCGAGCACCGCAGCGCGGTGGACCTCCCCTTGTTCGAGGCACCCGCGGTGGCGCGGACCTTCGACGCCCCCGAGTTCCGCGGCATCACCTTCTACGAGGTCGAGGCCAAGTCGATCCTGAACCGGGTCCCGGCATCCAGCCGCATGCCGTTCGAGTGGACCATCAACGTCTATCGGGGATGTTCGCATGCATGTCTCTACTGCCAGGGGGGGCACACGCCGATCCTGATGGCGGACGGGCGCACCAAGCCGCTGGCCGACGTGCGGGTCGGGGACGCCATCTACGGAACCGTGTGGGACGGCAAGTACCGGCGGTACGTGGTTACGCAGGTGCTCGCCCACTGGTCGGCGGTCAAGCCCGCGTACCGGGTCACCCTGGAGGACGGGACGGAACTCGTCGCCAGCGGCGACCACCGGTTCCTGACCCGTCGCGGCTGGAAGCACGTGACCGGTTCCGAGCAGGGCCGAAACCGGCGTCCGCACCTGACGCCGAACAACAAGCTCCTTGGAACAGGACAGTTCGCGGAACCGCCGAAGGACGGTGCGGAGTACCGCCGTGGCTATCTCTGCGGGATGATCCGCGGTGACGGGCACCTCAGCTCCCCCACCTACCCGCAGCCAGGGCGAGCTGGCGTGCGCGTCTCCCGGTTCCGCTTGGCGCTGGTCGATCTCGAGGCGCTGCGGAGAGCCCGCTCCTACCTGGTCGACCTCGATGTCGTCCTGAACGAGTTCGTCTTTCAAGAAGCCGTCGGCGCCAGGAGGCAGGTGCTCGCGATCGGCACCCGAGCTCGTCGTGCCGTGGCGATCCTCGAGGAGGTCGTGTCCTGGCCGACCGCCCCGTCGGCCGAGTGGTGCAAGGGGTTCCTGGCCGGCATCTTCGACGCCGAGGGCAGCTACGACCGCAACGGTGCCCTGCGGATCTGCAACACGGACCAGGTCATCGTGGAGCAGATCACCTCGTGCCTGCGAGGGTTCGGCTTCTCCTTCGTCATCGAGACGGGCCACCTCAGCCAGGCGAAACCAGTCATGGTTGTGCGACTGCTCGGCGGGCTGCGGGAGCACCTGCGCTTCTTCCACACCGTCGACCCGGCGATCACCCGCAAGCGGACGATCGAGGGGAAGGCGATCAAGAACAACGCGCCCCTACGGGTCGTGTCGGTCGAGCCGCTCGGCCTGGACCTGCCCCTGTACGACATCACCACCGGGACCGGTGACTTCATCTCCAATGGCGTGGTCAGCCACAACTGCTTCGCCCGTCCCAGCCACGCCTACCTGAACTTCGACACCGGCCGCGACTTCGAGACAAAGATCGTGGTGAAGGTGAACGCGCCCGAGGTGCTGCGGCGCGAGCTGCGGAAGAAGAGCTGGACCGGCGCGCACGTGGCCATGGGTACCAACACCGACCCCTACCAGCGGTGCGAGGGCCGCTACCGGCTGACCAGGGGGGTGCTGGAGGCGCTGCGCGACCACACCAACCCCTGCTCGATCCTGACCAAGTCGCCGCTGCTGCTGCGCGACCTCGACCTGTTCGAGGAGCTGGCCGCCACGGCCGGGTTCACCGCCAACCTGTCCATCGGCACCATGGACGAGGAGGTCTGGCGGCGCTCGGAGCCGGGTACGCCCCACCCGAAGGCTCGCATGGCAGCGGTCAGGACGCTCAGGCAGGCCGGGATCTCCTGCGGGATCCTGATGGCGCCCATCCTGCCCGGGATCTCGGACTCCCCCGAGCAGCTCCGGGCGGTGGTCCGGGCGGCGGCCGAGGCGGGAGCGACCCACGTCTCGCCGATCACCCTGCACCTGCGGCCAGGCGTCAAGGAAGAGTTCATGCCCTGGCTGGCCCGCGAGTACCCGGAGCTGGTGGAGGGCTACCGCCGGCTGTACCGCGGCTCGAACGCGCCCAAGGCGACCCGGGAGGCGATCGCGGAACGGGTCCGGGCGGCCAGGCGCCGCCATCCGGCGCCGCCCGGGCCGGTCATCGATCCCTCTGACACCCGCCGCGCCCGCGACGCGGGAGCCGCCAGCCCGGCCCCACCGCCCGCCCAGCTCACGCTGGCGCTGGACTGATTCCCTTCCGGTGCCCTGGTGAGAGCGGGGCGACCGCCCCGCTCTCGAGCTCCAGACCCTGGTCGAAGCTCGGGGTGCCCGGTCCGCATCCGAACCCGGACCCCGGCAGGAGCCCGGGGCCCGGGCGCCCGGTCCGCGCCCGAGGCCCCGCACCCGGGACGAGCCGGGCTGCCCAGTCCGTACCAGGCCCCGGACGCCCTCAGTCGAGCGGCTGCCCTTCCAGGACGGCCTGCGCGATCTCGGCGGTCGTGCGCCGGGAGGCGCGGGCGGCCCGCCGCATCTGCTCGAACGCGTCCTCGGCGTCGACGCCGGTCCGCGCCATGAGCATGCCCTTGGCCTGCTCGATCAGGATCCGGTGCTCGAGCGCATGGTTGAGCTGGTCGATCATGGCGGCCCGGGCCTCGCTCGCCGCCGCCAGCTGCAGGAGCGCCGCCAGCGCCCGCGCGTGGACCGTGACAGCGAGCCGGTCCGCCCCGGTCCAGTGGCGCACCCGCTTGGCGTGGACGTCGAGCGCACCGATCGGCGCGCCCCTGAGCTCGACCGGAACCGCGAGCACGGCTCTGACGCCCTGCGCGGCCAGGCGAGCAAGCCCAGGGTAGCGGTGGTCGGCGGCTAGGTCGGCGCTCTCAACCGGGCGGGCGAAGAAGAACGCATCCACCGTTGGTCCCTGCCCCGCCTCCTCCTGCGACCGCCCGAGCAGGCCCTTGCGCTCCCCGATGGCGGCCACATGGTGGAGCATCCCGTCCGGCCCGAGCGCCATCAGGCCGACGCCATCGACCGCAGCCGCGACCCCGGTCGCCTCGAGCGCCCGCTCCAGGGCGGGTTCGGCGACGTTCTCCGGCGGTTCGAGCTCGCCCACGGCGGCTAGGACCCTGGCGAGCGCCCCCGCATCGATCGGCATCGACCCTCCCTCGCGACCTCCCACGAAGACCTGGCTGAGCCCGCACGCTGTGGCGCCGGGAACCGGCACGAGGTCCTACGACGGCGGACCCCCGCGTCGCGGGGGTCCGCCGCCCCTCGTGTTCACGAGGCTGAGGGCGGGGTCAGGGCCCTCAGCACGCGACTTACCTTGCTCACTTCGACCGAAACCATGAGCTCGCCAGTGCATCCCTCTGGCCGGCGACACAAGGCCCGCCGGGCTCGAGCGTCGCAGCCAGGGAACGGGATGGGGAGAGCGCGAGCCGTTCGAGGTCATCCGAAGTCTCTCCCGCTCGTCGGGCTGAAGGCAAGGTCGAGCGGGTCGGCCCGGAACGCCACGCTGCTCTCCCGATGCACGATGAGGTCGGAGAGCCGGGCCTGCTTGACGTACCGGATGACCACCCGGTCGTCACGGTTCCGGGTGGCCGGCGTGTGCCGTGTCAGCCAGTCGGTCAGGTTCCCCTGGTAGCCGCAGGCGGCGTCGGTCAGGTAGTCGGTGCAACGCCGGAACAGCTTCGGGAGGATGAGGGCACCCTCCGGCCCGATCGAGTGCCGCCCGTCGAGGGTGAACCCTGCCGAGACGTCCCGGGCCCAGACGCCTCGGCCCGCCGCCCTGGCGGCGGACGCGGCCGTGCGCAGGCGGCGGTGGTGCGTGGCCGGAGTCGAGGTGTAGGCCGTGTAGTAGGCCCAGCCCTCCTCGACCAGACGCAGGTTGACAGTGCGCTCGAGCAGGGCCTCGTCGACCAGCACCCGGTCGCCGCCGGCGACCGGCACCGCGTCGGGGTCGACGGTGAGGTAGGCGATCGGGCGGCCGTTGATCGCGAGGGGTTGGCAGAGAAGCGCCGCAGGCACGCTCGCGGGGACGGCGTGCACGACCCGCGTGGGCTGGGCTGGGTCGAACTCGAGGTCGATGAACCCCAGGGACCACAGGAAGGCGTCACGCGCCTCCCGCCCGAGCGGCTGGGCCTGCCCGCCGTAGCGGAGCTCGGGCGCGTCGACGCCTTCGAGGCGCGCCTGGACGCTGCCGTCGCGGGCCGGCCGGATGCCGCCGCCCCGCTGCAGCACCCGGTAGGCATCTCGGTCTTCGGGAAGGAAGCGGACCGAGTCGCCGTCCGGGTCCTTGCCGGCAAGGACCACCTGCCCGCGGACGACGAGGTAGAAGGCTGACAGCACGGCAGGATCCTCCCTCGTCGACCTTCCCCGCCTCGCTCGTCGACCTTCCCCGCCTCGGCCGGACCACGCCAGGCGCGACCGCTCACCGGCACAGCCGGGGCCGGACCGTTCGCAGCTCGCGGGAGTCCCGGCTCACGCTGCCACGGCAACCGGATGGCCGCAAGTCCACCGCCCGGCCCGCGCGGTACTGACCGGCGGGTCAGCTGGTGGTGGTCGTGGACAGCGGCACCTCCTCACCAGCCGCGATCAGGGCCGAGCCGATCACCACCCGCGCTCGGGGGCCGAGGCGGAAGCGGACCGGCGGGTGCGGGGGGGCCGGCTCGAGCTCGGCCGCGCCAAGCGCCCCCAACGGGTCGAGGAAGGCGGCGGCCACCAGGATCGCCAGCCGGTCCGCGGGTCCGAGGTCGAGGCCCTCCCCGATGGTCGCGGCCAGCCCGGCGACGGCCACGTCCACGCCAGCGGGCAGACCGAACAGCAGGCGCAGGACCCAGAGCCGTCCCCGGGCCAGCGCCTCGACGCCGGGCCCCGGGCCGAGTACCGGCGACCAGGGCACGCGATGGCACCAGGCCGCAAAGACAAGTCCCGCCCGGAGCCCGTCGTCAAGCTTCGACCAGGCCGGGCGCAGGGTGGTCACCTCGAGCCGTGACCCGCGCACACGCAGCAGCCCCACCGCCTGGGCCAGCAGGCGCAGGAACTCGACCGCGCCCGCGGCCGCGGGGCCGGGGCGAGGCGGGACCGCAGTCCCATGGGTGGCGAGGCAGACGGCGCGGGCGGCGGCGAGGGCGTCCGCCGGGGCCAGCCGGGCGTCGGCGTCGAGGGCAAGGCCACGGCGGTCGGCGACCAGGTCGACGAAGGCGTCGAGGCGGGCGACGAGCCCGAGGGTGGCGGTCGGCACGGATGCTCCCTTCAGATCGGCGCGGCTGCGCTGGGAGCGGCAGCCTGCCACCGGCGAAGCGCCGTGGGGAGCGGGTCGCGCCAAGTTGTGGACGAGCGACCGGCTTGTCGAGCAATGCCCACCGCCCCCGGATCCCGTGCGTCAGAGCACGGGATCCGGGGGCCGAAAGGGACGGGGACGGGGATCTGGCCGGCGAGGCGGCACGGGACAGGCCCGCACGCCGGCCTTGGCGGTCATCGGGCCCACCGGACCCGCGCGAAGGCGTGCCGCGGACGCCGGGGAGGCATCTCGCTGGACTCGGCGATGCGGATGGCGTGCCGCTGTTGGGCCTCCGGCCGCTCGGCGTTGCGGGCCAGCTCGTGGGCGCGCGACTGCGCGATCTCACTGAGGAGCAGGTGCATGGCTGTTCACCTCCTTTCCGTTGCGTAGCCGGACGGGGCCGAGCCTGCCGGGATCAACAGGCCTCGGCCTCCTCCGCGTCGAGGTGCAGTGGCAGCGGGTGCTTGCGGGGCCGCCCACGGGGCCGCTTGAACGGCACCGGGCGTCCGTCCACGAACACCTCGCCACCCCACACGCCCCAGGGCTCCCGGCGCTCGGTCGCGCCGGCGAGGCAGGCCGCCCGCAGCGGGCACGGCCGGCACAGCACCTTGGCCCTCTCGAGCTCGCGAGGAGACTCCGAGAAGTACAGGTCGGGTCCTGCCTCCACGCATGGCAGCGCTCGCCCTGGCGGCACGTAGTGCTCCAGCGTCTGCATGGTCGGGTCGCTCCTTGATCAGTTCCGGCTGGCCGGAGCTCCTGGGCAAACAGAAAGGCCGTGGGGTTCGCCCACGGCCTTCGCGGTTTGTCGGAGCTCCGGGTCTGGCTCCGGGGAGGGCCCGGTCAGCCGGGTGCCTCCCTATGCTGCGTGGCCGCGAAGGCCAGGTCGTTCGACTTGCTCTCGGCGCCGACGAAGACACCGGTCCTGCCCGTCGGGTCGACGAGGTGACGCTGGATGCTGGCGCCGCTTGTGGCGATCTGCGGGCACACGTCACCCCGGGACCCGACCTGAGTCCCCGTCATGACGCGAGTCCGGTAGTTCTCCACCGAGGCACCTCCTGACCGCGGCCCCGAAAGGGACCCCGACCATCAGCCGACGGTCCCTCCGCCAGCTGTCCGAGCACCATCGCAGACCCGTCGAGCGAGGTCAAGCCATTTATCCAGAGAGAGTTGCTGGAGAGTTGCTCGGGACTCACCGCTCAGTCCCGCGGACCGGTCGTCAGTCCGGGCGGGGCGCGGCTCGACCGTAAGGTCAGGCTCGGCCAGGTCACGGGATGCGGCGGGCGCGGTAGCATCCGTCCATGCCTCCCCCATGGGCCGCCCCGTCGGCATCGCCACCGCTCCCCCAGCCGCCGTGGCGCCGGATGCTCGCCGTCGGTGCCTCGGGGTTGGTGCTTGGCTGCGTGCTGCTCGGACTGCAGTTCGCGCGCCTGGGGCCGGACCCGACGGCGCCCTTCTTCGTCGGTACCAGCTGGCACCTGGACGAGGACCTGGCCGCCAGGGACATCCGCGTCAAGCTCAACCCGGGCAATGGCTACGACGGGCAGTGGTTCCTGGGGCTCGCCTACGACCCCCTGCTCCGCGAGCACCTGGCCGCAGGGTTCGACATGCCCAGGTACCGGGCGGGCCGGCCGCTCCAGGCGGTGGCCGGCTGGCTGCTCGCCGGCGGCCGCAGGGACGCGATCCCGCTCGGACTGCTCGCGGTCGGCCCGCTCGCGCTGGCGCTGGGATGTGCCGCCACCGGCCGGCTGCTCGCCGCGCACGGGCGCTCCCGCTGGTTGGGCCTTGGGTTCGCCCTCGTCCCCGGCGTCGTGGTCGGGGTGACGTTCGCCACTGCCGAGCCGCTCGGGCTCGCCCTGGCCGTGCTCGGCCTCGGCCTCGTGCTCGACGGCCGGCTGCTCGCGGCCGGCCTGGGGTTCGCCGCCGCCGGCCTGACCAAGGAGTCCTACCTTGCCTTCGCGGCGGCGGCCGCCGTCTGGCTGGCGCTCCGGCCCGGTCGCTCCCACCGGGAGAGCGTGGCCGGCGCGGCCGCCGTGCTCGGCCCTGGGATGCTCGCGCTCGGGCTGTGGTGGGCCTACGTCGCCCGGATGGTCGAGGCGAGCACGGCCGATGCGCGCCCGGCCGCCGCGCTCGGGCCACCCCTGGCCGGCTGGGCGCACGCCCTGGGGCTGGTGGCCACCGGCGACTACGTCGCCGACGCGCCGGTCGGGCCGCTCGGCCCCGTGCTCCTGGTCGGGTCGCTGGTCCTCGCCGCGGCCGGCATCGTCACCGGCCTGCGCCGGTCGTCGCTTGCGGGCCGGGCCGGCCTCCTGCTCGGCCTGTACGGGCTGGTGCTCTCCGCCGAGCTGCTCGGCCGGTTCCTATCCAGCATGCGTGCGCTGGCCCCGACCGTGCTGGCCACCGCCCTGGCCGTCGCGGTGGCGCTCGGCGCCCCCACCCTGCCCCGCCAGCCGGTCGAGCTCGCCAAGCCCTGACCAGCCCGGGGACCGGGAGCCCGGGGGGCA
>DASYUT010000203.1 GCA_036000965.1 Actinomycetes bacterium | reverse complement strand
CATGAACGCAACCATCGAGATCCAGAACCTGCGGAAGCGCTACGGGACGACCGTCGCCGTCGACGGCCTGTCGTTCACCGTGGCCCCCGGCAGGGTCACCGGCTTTGTTGGACCGAACGGAGCCGGCAAGTCCACCACCATGCGGATGATCCTCGGCCTGGACGCGCCGGACGAGGGCAGCGCGCTGGTCGGCGGCCAGGCATACCAGCGCCTGCGCTGCCCGCTGCGGCAGGTCGGGGCGCTGCTGGACGCCGCGGCCTTCCACCCGGGCCGGCGTGCCCGGGACCACCTGCTGTGGATCGCGCAGAGCAACGGCATTCCCCGGCGCCGCGTCAACGAGGTGCTCGACCTGGTCGGGCTGGCCTCGGCGGCCCGCCGCCGGGCCGGCGGCTTCTCGCTCGGCATGCGCCAGCGGCTGGGCATCGCCGGGGCGCTGCTCGGCGACCCGCCGGTGCTGATGTTCGACGAGCCGGTCAACGGATTGGACCCGGAAGGCATCCGCTGGATCCGTGGGCTGCTGCGCTCGCTGGCGGCCGAGGGGCGTGCCGTGCTGGTGTCCAGCCACCTGATGGGCGAGCTGGAGGGCAGCGCCGACCATCTCGTCGTGATCGGCCGGGGCCGGCTCATCGTCGACACCAGCGTGCGTGACCTGCTCGCCGCCGCCTCGGGGGACCGGGTCGTTCTGCGCACCTCGAAGCGCTCGGAGGCCATGACCGTGCTCGCCAACGCCGGCGCCACCGTCGCCGCGACCGAGCGCGAACAGGCCACCGTCTCGGGCCTGCCCGCCGAACGTGTCGTCGCCCTGCTGACCGAGCATGGCGTGCCGTTCTCGGAGGTGGCGGCGCACCGTGCCTCGCTCGAAGAGGCCTACATGGAGCTGACCAGGGACGCGGTCGAGTTCGCCGCGTCGACGGGCGGGGAGGCGTGATGGCCACCACGACGGCAGACCGTCATGTGGACCGCCATGCGGGATGGGACGGCCGCGACAGCTTCGGCCGGCTCGTCCTCGCGGAGTGGACCAAGCTCAGGTCGGTGCCGAGGTGGGCCATGGCCATGCTGGCCGCGGTCGTGCTGACGGTCCTGGTCTCCGTGCTTACGGCATCGGGCAGCGGCTACGGCGCCGGCGGGCCGGGGTCTCCGATCGGCCCGGACGGGGGACGCGTCAGGGATGAGTTCTACTTCGTGCACCAGCCACTGACGGGCGACGGCGGCGTCACCGCCAAGGTGCTGTCGCAGACAGGGGTGGAGGGGGAGAGCCACGAGTGGGCCAAGGCCGGCGTCATCATCAAGGAGAGCACCGAGCCCGGGTCGCAGTACGCGGCGATGATGATCACCCCGGGCCACGGCGTCCGGCTGCAGTCCAACTTCACCACCGACCGGGCCGGAAGCGAGGCCGCCACGGCCCCGCGCTGGCTGAGGCTGACCCGCTCCGGCACCTCCGTCACGGGCTACGAGTCCGCCGACGGTGCCAACTGGACCCAGGTCGGCACGGTCCAGCTGCCATCACTGCCGCGGCGGGTCGAGGTCGGGCTCTTTGTAGCTTCGCCCTTCGCGATCAAGGTCGAGCGGCAGTTCGGCAGCGGGTCGGTGGGTGCCTCGCCAACTTCCAGCACCGCCAGGTTCAGCGACGTGGTCGTGACGGCGGCGCAGCCGGGCCGGCCGGCGCCCTGGAGCGATCAGGCCATCGGTGGGTCCGACCGGGTGCCCGAGTCGCTCCTTGGCAGCGCCACCCAGGCCGGAGGGGTCTTCACGGTCACGGGATCCGGCGACATCGCGCCCAGCCCGCAAGACGTCGACGGCGTCAGGCAGAGCCTCACCGGTGTCTCCGTCGGGGTCATGGTCATCGTCGCCGTCGCCGTGTTGTTCATCACCTCCGAATACCGGCGGGGCATGATCCGCACGACCTTCGCCGCCAGCCCGCGGCGCGGCCGGGTCCTGGCCGCCAAGGCGATCGTCGTCGGCGCCACCTCCTTCGTCGTCGGCCTCGTCGCCAGCTTCGCCTCGGTCCTGCTCGCACTGCCGATCCTGCGCGCGAACGGCCTCGCGCCGCCCGCCTTCCAGGTCCCGTCGCTGTCGGACGGGCCGGTCCTGCGCGCGATCGCCGGCACCGCCGCGGTCCTGGCGCTGTTCGCGGTGCTGGGCCTCGCCGCCGGCGCGATCCTGCGCCGCAGCCCCGGCGCGATCATCGTCGTCGTCGTGCCGCTGCTCATCCCGCAGCTCATCGCCGGCGCCCTGCCGCTCGCGGCCGCCCGCTGGCTGATGCTGGCCACACCGGCCGCCGGGTTCTCGATCCAGCAGACAACCGTCCAGCGGTACGACTTCGTGAACAGCATCTGCCTGCCCGAGGACGGCTGCTTCACCACCGGGCCGTGGGTGGGGTTCGGCGTGCTGTGCGCCTACACCGCGGTCGCCCTGGCCGCCGGGTTCTGGCTGCTCCGCCGGCGGGACGCGTGAACGCCACGACCGGGGCCGAGCCCCCCGCGGCCGCCATCGGGTGCGGCCGTGGCCACAACCTGAGGCGTGCCGTGCACGCGGAGTGGACCAAGCTGCGGACGGTGCCGAGCACCCCCTGGCTGGTGCTCGCGGCCGTCGCCTTCACCGTGGCGGCCAGCGCCGCGCTGACCGCGTCGGTGGACACGTCCTTGTGCCCGTCACCGCTGGAGTGCCACGAGGACACCACCAAGCTCAGCCTCGGCGGTGTGCAGTTCGGCCAGGCCGCCATCGTCGTGCTCGCGGTGCTCGCGATCACCGGGGAGTACGGCACCGGGACGATCCAGACGACCCTGGCCACCAGGCCCCGCCGGGCGGCGGTCCTGCTGACCAAGGCAGCGGTCGTGACCGCGACCGTGCTCGCCGCCGGCACGCTGGGCGTACTCGGCTCCCTGGCCGCCGGGCGCGCCATCCTGCCAGGGAACGGGTTCACCGCGGCCAACGGGTACCCGCCCCTGTCGCTTGCTGACGGGCCGACGCTGCGCGCCGCGGCAGGCAGCGTCCTCTACCTCGGCCTGGTCGCGCTGCTCAGCGTCGGCGTCGGCACAGCAGTCCGGGACTCCGCCGGAGCGATCGTCACCGTCCTCACCCTGCTCTACGTCTTCCCGGTGATCGCCACGTTCGTCACCGATCCGCAGTGGCATGAGCGGCTCGAGAAGCTCGCGCCGATGACCGCGGGGCTCATGATCCAGGCCACCAGAGGCCTCGAGCGGCTTCCCCTCCGGCCGTGGGCGGGCCTGGCCGTCCTGGCCGCGTACGCCGGCGCGGCCATGCTCCTCGGGGTCGTCCTGTTCGCGACCCGCGACGCCTGACCAGGCGGTGCCGCTTCACCCGGGCCGACCAGTTGCGGGTGCGGTGCAGGACCGACCCGCCTGGCGGCACCGCGTTCGCGCGCTGGCCGCTGCTATAGCCCAAGCGGCGTGCCGCCTCTGGCCTGCAATTCAGAGCTGACAACCTATCTAGATCCGCTGGGCAGACCCTAGAGGTTCCTCCCGAACATCGCCAGCAGCCTGGCCTGGAGTCCGGCGTCCTCTGGCAGCTCGGGCCTGGGGCCGATCGCGCCGGCCGACCGGTAGCCGTCCTCCATCGACGTGAACCAGGAGGCGCACGCCTCGACCAGCTCGGGGTCGAGCCGCTCGTCGGCGCCGATGGCCCGGGCGAGGTCCCAGGCGTGGACGAGGTGGTCGGCGAACAGCTGCATCACGTACTCGCGCGCCGGCGTGCCCCCGGACGACAGGTGCACGGTGCGGTCCAGCGCGCCCGGGGCGGCCACTGCCGCGAGCGCCCGGCTGGCCGAGTCCTCCCAGGCGGCCTTGGGGTCGTCGCCGAGCAGATCACCCTCGAAGCGGTCGCCGATCTCGGCGATCGTGCGGCCGCCGAGCAGCGGCGGCGTCCAGCGGTTCTCGTAGACCAGGTGGTTGACCAGGGTCCGCACGTCCCAGCCGTCGTTGGGCGTGGCCAGGTTCCACTGGTCGTCCTTGATCGCCTCGACCCGGGCGCCGAAGGTGTCGGCGGCGCGCCGGTGCAGGTCCTGCTGGTCGTCCGTCATTTGGTGCGCTCCTCTCGTGCTGCCGTGCTGCTGGATCCGCTGCCGTGCTGCTGCATCTGCTGCGGCCTTGGCCGGTGCCGGCGGCACCCCCCCTCAGCCGCAGCGTGCCCGCCCGCGTCTGCCGCGCATTTGGCCAGGTCACAGCCTTGACGTTCGGAATGCACGGCTAGTACCCCGCCTCGGGGTCGACTGCTGGCACCTTACACGAGCCGGTCGGCCACGCCCGCCGACCAGGTCGACGCCGCGCTGGCCAGCTACGTCCAGGAGCGCCGCCTCGCCGTGGGCGGCGCCACCTCGACCACGCTGCCGGCCGGCCAGCTCCCGGGGCGGCGCCTCCCCGGCCGTGGCGGGTCCGGGTGCTACCATCGGAGCGCTTCCCCGCATCGTATCCCGGTCACGGGAGGATCATGCTCGACGCTGACCATCCACGAGAGGCGTGCGGGGTATTCGGGGTCTGGGCCCCCGGCGAGCCAGTCGCCAACCTGGTCTTCTACGGGTTGTACGCGCTCCAGCACCGCGGCCAGGAGTCGGCCGGCATGGCCGTCGCCGACGGTCGCAACATGCTCGTCTACAAGGAGATGGGCCTGGTCAGCCAGGTGTTCGACGAGCCGGCCCTGGCCACCCTGCAGGGCCACCTGGCCATCGGCCATACCCGCTACTCGACCACCGGTGGCTCCTGCTGGGAAAACGCCCAGCCGACGTTCAAGACCAACGCGGCCGGGGGCGGCATCGCGCTCGCCCACAACGGCAACCTGACCAACACCGCCGAGCTCGCCGCCGAGCTGGATGGCCAGGGCGCGGCCGTCCCGCCCGCCACCACCGACACCGACGTGATCGCCGAGCTGCTGGCCCGCGAGGCCGACCTGCCGCTCGAGGAGGCGATCATGCGGACCATGCGGCGCCTGCAGGGCGCGTACTCGCTGGTCGTCATGGACGAGCGGACCGTCTGGGGCGTGCGCGACCCGCACGGCGTGCGCCCGCTGTGCGTCGGGCGCCTCCCGGGCGGCTGGGTGATCGCCTCCGAGACCGCCGCCCTGGACATCGTGGGCGCCTCCTACGTCCGCGAGGTAGAGCCGGGCGAGATCGTCGCCGTGGACGAGCTTGGTCTGCGCTCGCGCCGGTTCGCCCCGGCAACACCCCACCTGTGCGTGTTCGAGCACGTCTACCTGGCCAGGGCCGACTCCCTGCTCGGGGGCAGGAGCGTCCACCAGGTCCGCCGTGCCCTTGGCGCCGCCCTGGCCCGGGAGGCGCCGGTCGAGGCCGACCTGGTCATCCCGGTGCCGGACACCGCGGTCAGCGCGGCCGGGGGCTACGCCGAGGCGAGCGGCATCCCCTACGGCGAGGGGCTGATGAAGAACCGCTACGTGGGGCGGACCTTCATCCAGCCGAGCCAGTCCATCCGCCAGCTCGGCATCCGCCTGAAGCTGAACCCACTGCGCGAGGCCATCCGGGGCCGGCGGCTGGTGGTGGTCGACGACTCGATCGTGCGCGGCAACACCACCAAGGCGATCGTCGGGATGCTGCGCGAGGCGGGCGCCAGGGAGGTGCACGTCCGCATCACCTCGCCGCCCGTCCGGTGGCCGTGCTTCTACGGCATCGACATGTCCACCCGTAGCGAGCTGATCGCCAGCAACCTGCTGACCGAGAAGATCGGCGCCTATATCGGGGCGGACTCCATCGGCTACCTCTCCCTCGAGGCGATGACCCAGGCGGCTTCCCCGGACGCCCGCGGGCTCTGCACCGCCTGCTTCACCGGCAGCTACCCCATCCCGCTCGACGCCCGCGTCCAGGGCAAGTCGGTGCTCGAGAGCGTCGGCGTGCCAGCCCGCTCCCCCACGGACGGCCGGGCCGGGGACGCTCCGGCCGTGGTCGAGCCGGTGGCCGCCGGGCGCCCGGGGGCCGCGCCGGTGGCCGCTGGGCGCCCCGCGCCCAGTCCGGTGGTCGCCGGCCGCCCCGGGGCCGAGGCGGTGGCCGCCGGGTCCCGCGGGGCCGAGGCGGTGGCCGCTGGGCGCCCTGGGGCCGAGGCGGGCGGCGCGCCGGTCCTGTGACCGGTGCGGGGGGTCCCGAGCGGGCCGGCCCGGCTCCCGCGGCGCTGCGAGAGGGCGGTGGCCTGACCTATGCCGGCGCAGGCGTGGACGTGGATGCGGGCGACCAGGCGGTCGCCATGATGCGCGCGGCGGTCGAGGCGACCCACGGGCCCCGGGTGCTCGGCGGCCTGGGCGGGTTCGCCGGCCTCTGGTCCTTTGACCCGGCACGGTGGCGGGACCCGGTGCTGGCCAGCTCGGCCGACGGGGTGGGCACCAAGCTGCTGGTCGCCCAGGCCCTCGGCCGGCACGACACGGTCGGGCTCGACCTCGTCGCCATGGTGGTCGACGACCTTGTGGTGGCCGGGGCCGAACCGCTGTTTCTGCTCGACTACCTGGCCGTCGGGCGCCTGGACCCCGGGCGGGCGGCCACGATCGTGGCCGGGGTGGCGGAGGGGTGCCGCGTGGCGGGCTGCGCCCTGCTCGGCGGGGAGACCGCCGAGCATCCCGACGCGATGGAGCCGGACGCCTACGACCTCGCCGGCTTCGCGGTGGGTGTGGTGGAGCGGGACCGGCTGCTCGGCCCGGACCGCGTGCGGGCCGGGGACGTGCTGCTCGCGATGGCCTCGACCGGCCTGCACGCCAACGGGTTCTCGCTGGTCCGCCATGCCCTGGCCCGGGCTGGGGTCGGCTACGAGCGGGTGCTCCCCGAGCTGGGCGCCCCGGTCGGCGAGGTCCTGCTCACGCCGACCCGCATCTACGCCAGGGACGTGCTCGAGCTGGTGGCCTCCGGCGTCGAGCTGCACGCGCTCTGCCACGTCACCGGCGGGGGCCTGCCAGGCAACCTGCCCCGCAGCCTGCCCCCCGGGCTGGCGGCCAGGGTCGACTGGGCCTCCTGGGAGCCGCCTCCGATCTTCCGGGTGGTCAGAGACCTGGGCGGGGTGGCCGATGCCGAGATGGCGCGGTCCACGAACCTGGGCGTCGGGATGGTCGGCGTTCTCCCAGCCGGCGGGGCCGCGCAGGCCATCGAGCTGCTCGCCGCCCGCGGGGTCGACGCCTGGGTGATGGGCGAGGTGACGCCCTCGTAGCCGAGCCCAGGGGCTGGTGGGCTCCTCCATCATGCGCATCGGGCAGCTCGGCGCCGGGTGCGCTCTCGTAGCCGATAGCCGAGCCGGGGGTTGGTGGGGCTCCCCGATCATGCGCATCGGGTTGGCTCCGGCGCCGGGTGGCGCCTTCGTAGCGGAGCCCAGGGCTGCTGGACGTTCGAGCGGGGAGGCCCGTCCTACCCGCAGCGGTCCCAGCGGTGCTGGCCCTTGAACCGCTCGACCCGGAGGAACGCCTGGCGCACGCGCGGGCGGGAGAGGCGCCCGGCCGCCACCGCCCGTTCCAGCCGGTCGATCACGGCGGTGACCGGCTGGTGGTCGGCGCCGACGAGGACCTGGTCGCTGCCTGCGGCGACCGCCAGCTCGGCCGCCTCGGGCAGGCTCCGCGAGCGCACGATCGCGCCCATCTCGAGCGCGTCGGTGACCACCAGCCCGTGGAACCCGAGCTCCTGGCGGAGGAGCCTGCCGGCCACGACCGGCGACAGGCTGGCGGGCCGGCGCGGGTCGAGCTCGGTGACGAGCAGGTGGCCGAGCATCACCCCGGGCAGGCCGGCGCGGATCGCCTCCTGGAACGGCGGCAGGGCGCGGGCGCGCAGGTCGGCCATTGACGACCCGACCACCGGGAGCTGGAGGTGGGAGTCGGTGGTGGACTCGCCATGGCCCGGGAAGTGCTTGCCGACCGCGGTGACGCCGCCGGCCCGCAGGCCGCGCAGGAACGCCACGCCGGCCCGACCGGCGGTGACCGGGTCGGAGCCGAACGAGCGGTCGCCGATGACGCTGCCTGAGGCGGCGGTGACGTCGAGGACCGGGGCGAAGTCGGCGGTGACGCCGAGCCCGGCCATCGCCCTGCCCAGGCGCTCGGCGTACCGCTCGATCCGCCCGGGCGGCATGCGCCCGAGCGCCCGGGCTGATGGCGTCTGCGGAACGATGCCGGCCAGGCGGGCCACGCGGGTCCCGGGCTCCTGATCGACCGCGATCTCCAGAGGGATCGACGCCCGCGCCTGCAGGCCCTTGACCAGCGCGCGGACCTGAGGACCGGACACGACGTTGCGCTTGAACAGGATGAGGCCGCCCACGCCCCGCCTGACCAGCTCGAGGTTCTCGGCGTTGGGCCGGGTGCCCGGGAAGCCCACGATCACGAGCTGCGCCAGCTGGGTCCTCAGGGGCGGGAGGGTGCACCCGGGCGCCTGCCCGTGCCCGGTCGTGCCGGTCGCCGCGGGTGCAGGCGCGGCCGTGGTGGCGGCGCTGGTGCCCGGCCCGCCAGCCGGGCCGGGCCCGCCGGTCCGGGGCGGCGCGGGCGGGGGGGAAGATGGCGAGGTCGCCGCCAGCCGCTGGATGGCGAGCGGGGAGAGGAGCGCGAGCACGATGGGAGCGATGAGCCACCGCGGGAAGCGCGGCGACCGGGCGCCGGTTCGGAGCATCCAGCCTGGCCTCGGAGACGAAGGGGCGGCACAACTCTACCGGGTCCAAGGGGCGGCACGACTCCGCCGGGTCCGGGGGGCAGTAGACTGCCGGCCGGCGCCCGGTAGCCGTCGTTCCGACAGAGCCGTTGACGACTGGCGCGGGATCGATCGGGGGCAGAAGGCCCCCCCGGGCTCCTGGGGCCCCCGGGCTCCTGGGGTTCCTGGGGCTCCTGGGTTCCTGGGGCTCCCGGGCTCCTGGGGCTCGGGGCTGCCGGGCTCCCGCTCTGGCCGCTGTGGCCGGGCCTACTTAACCCCCGGGAGGACCCTGACCAGCCTGAGCCGCCCCACGTCGCGCATGCGGTCCTCGGCCATGCGGTCGGCCGCCTCGCTGGTCGGGATCCCGTCCTCCTTGGCCCGGTGGAAGATCGTCCGGAGCGCCGGGAAGATCCCCTCGATCTGGGCCCTGGCCCGCTCGGCGGAGTAGCCGCGCAGCTCGTCGGCCACGTTGATGAGCCCGCCCGAGTTGATCACGTAGTCGGGCGCGTAGAGGATGCCCAGCTGGCGCAGGGCGAAGCCGTGCTCGCGGCGGGCGAGTACGTTGTTGGCCGAGCCGGCGATCGCGGCGCACTTCAGCTCGGGCAGGGTGTCGTCGTTGACCACCGCACCCAGCGCGCATGGGGCGAAGACGTCGCACGCGACCGCGTGCACCTTGGCCGGCTCCACGGTGTCGGCCCCGAAGGCGTTGACCGCCCTGGCCACTTGGTCCACGTCGACGTCGGCGACCGTGAGCCGGGCATCTGCCTCGTGGAGCATGCGGCACAGGTGGTAGCCGACCTTGCCGACGCCCTGGACGACGACGTGGAGGCCGGCGAGGTCGTGCTGCTTCCAGACCTCCTCGGCGACCGCCTGCATGCCCGTGAAGACGCCCAGGGCGGTCATGACCGAGGGGTCGCCAGCGCCGCCGTGCGCGACCGACTGGCCGGTCACGAAGCGGGTCTCGCGCGCGACCACGTCCATGTCGGTGGTGAAGGTGCCGACGTCCTCAGCGGTGATGTAGCGGCCGCCGAGGCTCTCGACGAAGCGGCCGTAGGCCCGCAGCAGCGTCTCCGACTTGACCCGCTTGGGGTCGCCGATGATGACCGCCTTGCCGCCCCCGAGGTCCAGGCCTGCGGCAGCGGCCTTGTAGCTCATGCCGCGGGCGAGCCGCAGCACGTCCGCCAGGGCGTCCTCTTCGGTGGGGTAGGGGTAGAAACGGGTCCCGCCGAGCGCGGGGCCGAGGGTGGTCGAGTGGATGGCGATGATGGCCTTGAGGCCGGATGCCGGGTCGTGGTTGTAGACGACCTGCTCGAACTCGCCACCCATGAGCTCGAAAGCTCCCACTGGATGGACCTCCTGGACGGGCACCCAGCGGGTTCGCCGCCGGGAAGCAAGCTGCCCGACGGGGGTCGCCCGTCGGTGGGCAACGTACGCGTCCAGCTTAGTACCCATGCTTCTGTCGCGCGCGCCGCGCCGACCAGCGCCGATGCACCGGGATGCCGTCTGACCAGCCGGAACGCTGGTTGTTGTGGGTGGGTGTCGGGTGCTCGCGTGTGCACGGAATGTGCAACGACCCCGCCTACTCGTCGGCGCGGTGCTCCTCGAGCCAGCTCTCCACGTCGGCCCGCCCGGTGGGGGCACGGCTCCTGTTGCAGCTGGGCCTTAGACTGTCCGACCATATGATCGCGTTCATTGATGAGTCGGTCCGCACGGGCCAAGGTGGTCTGTTGTATGTGGTGGCGGCCGCCACCGTGATCCAGGGCGAGACCGACAGAGCACGCGATGAGCTTCGCAAGCTCCTGCTGCCACGTCAGCGCTCCATCCACTGGCACAGTGAGCGGCCTCCTCGCCGCTTCGCCATGCTTGAACGCCTCGCAGAGGTCGACGTCATGGCGCTGGCCTGCTCGTATTTCCCCACCACTGCCAAACGGCAGGAGCTTGCCCGTAGGGTCAGCCTGAGCAGCCTGGTTGGTGATCTTCGCGGTGAGGGGATTCACGAGCTGATCATCGAGACTCGCGGCGAGGGACTCGATCGGCAGGATCGGCAGACGCTGCTCCACGCCCGTGACGCTGGCCTTGCGGGTGGCACGATGGTCTACAAGCACGTGGGGAAGCTGGAGGAGCCGTTGCTGTGGGCCGCCGACGCGGTCGCGGGATCGATCTCCCTCCACCTGGCCGGTGAGGACAGCACCTACTTCGCCAAGCTGCAGGCGTCGCTGCTGAAGGTGCGCCAGGTCGGCCCATAGCGTGCGTCGGCCCGGGCTCCCGCCGTCCGGCGGGGATTCCCGGGCCTCCTTCCGAGGGCTTAGCGCCCCCGGCACTCCCATAGTGTGGCGTGCCACACGGGGCGGGTCAAGGATCATCGCGGGGGGTCACGGTCGGCCCCGGCGCCGACCGTGGACAGCTCGTCCTCGGAGAGCCACCACAGCCAGAACGCGCCGAGGGCGGCCTTGTGCTCATCCTCGGCGTTCCAGTCCAGGTCGGGCAGCACTGACGCCTCGTAGTCGTGCTGCGGGGGGTAGCGCAATCGCTCAGGGAAGGTGAGGCGGGGGCCGTCCCGCCTGATGCCCGCCTGCTCGCACCAGGTGAGGAACTTGCCGGCCTCCATCTGGACGCGTATGTCCCAGAGGGCGAGCCGGTTGCGCTCGGCCAGTGGGCTGCCCGCGTTCCTGCGGGGCTTCAGCGGCTCCCACCAGTCGGGCGGCATGTTGGCGGCGCCCTCGCGCACGAGGCGGCGCGCGCCCTCCCGGACGGCCGCGTTGACCTGGACCTGTTCGGCGACGTGCCGCAGGGTCGCCTCGTCGAGGGTGACGCCGTAGTCGGACGCGAGCTGCTCGAGCGCGGCCATGAGGGTCGTGAACCTTCCACCGTATACTTCTGTCCGACATGAAGGCTCACGCCTGCGCGGCCTACCTGCGTGTCTACCAACCGTTGGCCGCCTTCCCGCCTGGGGAGCGGGCGGAGTGGGCGGCCTATGTCGAGTCGGGGCAGACGCTCCCGGCCAGCCTGCTCATCGGCCGTGAGGAGCGGCGCGCGCTGGCCAGGGCGCTCGGGCTCGCCGTCGGGCCCGAGCGGGAGCACGCGCTCATCCAGCGGGTGGGCGCGATGGTGTACGTCTGCCCGCTCCGGACCGAGCTGCGCACGCTGCAGTCGCTGGTAGCCTTCCACAGCTCCCTGCCCGACGAGGTGGCCGCCGCGTTCGTCCCCGCGCACGAGGTCCAGCGGGCGGTCAGCACCCTCGACCGCCTGCGGCGGGAGCAGCCGGCGTCCCGCAGCCACATCCAGCTCGCGGTCTGGTACGTGCCGCTGCCCTGGTTCACCCCGTTCGACGGGTCGGAGCGCCGCCTCGCGCACCCCGACGGGGACCTCCCCGCATGCCTCACCTACCAGACGTCGATGTCCAAGGCCCAGGCGCGGGTCTCCCGGGCCCTGCGGGTGCTCCAGGAGCTGATGGAGGACGGCGAGATCGCCGGCGCCGTCGAGGAGCTGCGCGACTGGCTCCACGGGTTCGACCCCGACAGCCTGGTCCAGCTCGACTACGGAGGGCTAACGAGAGCGGTTCCGTACGCCGATCTGATCGAGGACCAGTCGGCATCCGACGTGTGGGAGGCCCTCGAAGCCTTGGAAGAGGGAGATCTTGAGCGGTCAAGCGTTATCTACGGGTCGCTCACGGAGCGGTGGTCCGCGCTCCGGGGACGGGAATCCAGCAATTGATCGTCTCGTCCTTTTTGCTAAAGACCTGGCGGTGACGTGCCGATAGTCCTAGTAGGCAGGACGGGAAATAGCCCTAAGTTGCTATGGTCTGTCCCATTCGACGCCTCTAGGATATTCAGGATCTCCGCGAGAATCCGGTCTCGACGGGGAGGGCTCCAAGGTGAGGTGGCAACCATGTCCGCCAGTCGTACCGTGCAGGCCGCGCCGGTGCCGGAGGCGCTGCTCACTCCGGCCGAGGTCGCCGCGTTGTTCCGCGTCGACCCCAAGACTGTGACCCGTTGGGCGAAGGCAGGCAAGCTGTCGAGCATTCGGACCCTGGGCGGGCACCGACGCTACCGCGAGACCGAGGTGCGGCAGCTGCTCCGCGGCGTCGAAGCCGGCAACTAGCCCTTCGGCCCGCGTGACCGGCCGCAGAGGGGGGGCCGGACGCTCAGACGGCGCCTCTACGGAGGCGCCGTCTGCGTGTCCGCGTCCCGTCACGCCGCCGAGGGCTCCTCCGCAGCCGGGCGACGCGCGCGCCGTCGCCAGGACACGACATCCCGGGTCATCACGGAGGGTGTCCGCCCCCGCGGTCTTGACAGTCCGCGGGGCGGGGTGGAGGGTGGGTGTCCGTTTTCGCACGATCCCAAGGAGGGGACTGGTATGCGACGTGCGAGATTCCGGATCGCCCTGGCGGCGTCACTCGTACTCCTGGTCGTGGTCGGCGTCGGTTCGGCGGCGGCCGGGCCGTTCAGCAGCGGTCCGCTGGTGCAGGTCTCGGGGGCGAGCCTGATCGCTGCCTGCGACGGCGACGACGGCAACGTGGGGGGGACCAGCTTCGTCAACAGCGAGGTCGAGCCGTGGCTGTCGGTGGACCCGTCGAACCCGAGCGTGATGATCGGGGCCTGGCAGCAGGACCGGTGGAGCAACGGGGGCTCCGAGGGCCTGGTCACCGCCACCAGCACCGACGGCGGGGCCAGCTGGACTCTCAACGCCCAGACCAAGTCGTCGAAGTGCACCGGAGGGACGGCGGCAAACGGCGGATTCTACGAGCGGGCCTCGGACCCGTGGGTCGCCATCTCGCCGAACGGGACCGCCTACCTCATGAGCCTGTCGGTGAACTCCAACCCGGGCGGCCTGGCCAACGCGTACCCGAGCGCCATGCTGGTGATGCGCTCCAAGGACCATGGCGCCAGCTGGGAGGACCCGGTCACGCTGATCCGTGACGAGAGCCCGAACGTCCTCAACGACAAGAACTCGATCACCGCCGACCCCAACGACTCCAGCTTCGTGTACGCCGTCTGGGACCGGCTCGTCTCGCCGCCGAGCGGAACGCCGAACCAGGACGCCTTCGAGAACTCCCGGGCGTTCCAGGGTGACGTGTACCTGTCCCGCACCACCAACGGCGGGAACACCTGGGAGCCGGCCAGGAAGATCTTCAAGGCGGGGACCATCGCGCAGACGATCGGCAACCTGGTCGTCGTGCTTCCCGACAACGCGGCCTTCAACGGCGAGCTGCTCGATGTGTTCACGCTGTTCCGCGGCACCAAGAACGAGAACAACACCCGCGGCTTCCACATCGCCGCGATCCGCTCGTCCGACCACGGCCAGACCTGGTCGAAGCAGGAGACCATCATCAGCGACTTCCGCAGGGGGATCGTGGTCGACCCCGACGACGCCAGGGCCCACCGCACCGGGGACATCAACCCCGAGGCGGTCGTCGACCCCACGAGCGGCGCCACCTACGTCGTGTGGCAGGACAGCCGGTTCGGGCCGCGCTCGAGCATCGCCTTCTCGCAGTCGCTGGACGGCGGGCGCACCTGGTCCTCGCCGATCCGGGTCAACAAGACCCCCCCGCCGGCTGCGGGTGAGCCGGCCGGCAACGCGCAGGCCTTCACCCCGATGGTGCAGGTGCTGAACGACGGCACCGTGGCGGTGAGCTACTACGACTTCCGCAACAACACCGCCGACGGCGGCGCCACCACCCCGACCGACGCCTTCGTGGCCCACTGCCACGCCAACTGCTCCAGCCCCGCGAGCTGGGGGGACGAGACCCAGGTGACCGGCGCCTCGTTCGACAGCCGCAAGGCCCCCGTGGCCCGGGGGTTCTTCCTGGGTGACTACGAGGGGCTCGGCTCCGACGGGTCCGCCGTCTTCCCGTTCTTCGCCATGACCCACGACTCGGACCCGGCCAGCATCTTCGTCCGGAGGGTCGGCCCGTAAGGACCGCACTGCGACCGCCACGAGGGCCCCGGCAGCTCGCCGGGGCCCTCCTCATGCCCCCGACGTGGTGGCCGTGGGGGCACCGGCATGCCGGGTCGTGATGGGTGGGGCACCGGCATGCCTGGAGGTGGTGGCGTGGGGGCACCGGCATGCCGGTGCCCCCACGCTCGGGCAGCCTGGCCGCTACCTGCTTGTGCCAGCCGCTACCTGCTCATGCCCAGTGCGCCGCCCTCCAGGGCGGTGGTGCGAGGATGTCAAGGGTAGACCTCGATCCGCAGCAGGGCGCGGACGTGCTCGAAGTGGTTGACGATCGTCGCCTGGGGGCTGCCGGCGAACAGCAGGCCCACCGCGAAGTCGTCCTGGGTGCCGGGCTGGGAGCGCGGCGCGGAGCTGAGCACGAGCGACCCGGAGTCGCCGCCGGCCGAGATGTTCGTCGTGACGATCTGGTCGAGGAACCGGGCGATCCGCCCTCCGCCGTAGTTGACGTCGATCGTCGCGTTGGTGGCGATCACACGGCCGAGGGTGAAGTTCGTTGTCCGGCCGGTCTTCTTGACCCGGTCGCCGACCCGCAGCCGCGCGCGCGGGTACCAGCCGCGCGGCACGCCGCTCCAGTAGACCTCGCGCTCGAGGTCGTGGAACTCACCCTCGGCGATCGCGGCGTCGACCAGGTTGCGATGCAGGGCCCGGGGCACGGGCGGCTCGAACGTGATCGGTACGAAGCGGCTCAGGCGGGCGATCCGGTCTGCCGGGTCGGTGCCGCCGTCGAATGGCCCCGGCTGCAGGATCGGGTCGCCGATCATGGCATTGTTCGAGTTGGCCAGGACGTGGTTGTTGCTGAGGATGTAGAACTTGGTCGGGATCCCCATCCCGGGTGCCGGGGGGTTCACCGTGGCCCCGGGCAGGAAGTCGTACACACAGGTCGCGATCGTCCCAGCGGTGATCTTGGCATGCCCCACCGAGTAGCCGCCTCGCGCCGGGCGAGCTCGCCGGGCGAGCGCCTGGACGCCGACCTCGAGCTCCTGGCCGGCCAGCCCTTCGACCAGCCGGCCCTGGTCGCGCTCAGGGAACCGCAGCACCGCCCGCTGGGGGCTGCCGAGCTGCATCGGCTCGCCGATGCCGTCGCGCGGCTCCGCCCCGGCGCGCTCGCGCAGGAGCTGCTGGGCCATCACGGTGCCGATCGCGACCACGTCGGTCTGCTTGCCTGCGATCTCGGCCGGGACGCGGTCGGCCTCGGGCACGTCGAGCTTCTGCTCGACGAGCACGAGCAGGGCGTCCTGCCCGGTCGGCTGGTTGTTCGTCCACTTCACGCCATGCCCAAACCCGATCACGTTCGGTGGGCGCCGGTCGGGATCCAGCAGGCGCTCGGTGGCCGCCTGCGCCACCGCGCTGTCGAGCTCTGCCCCCTCCGGCATGGCCATGCGATCCCTGTCTTCACGTGCAACCGCCATGAGTTACCCCCCCTGTCGTCCGCATCGGTGCGGCGCGCTCTAGTCGGTCAGGCCGGGCGGCGGCGCGCTCGGCTCACCGATCTCGACTACCTCGGTCGGGAAGCCTTCGATCTGTTGGGGGATCACCTCCTCGGGCGAGAGCTGCGACCCGGGCACCTTGCGGCGCACCAGGACGACGATCACGTCCCTGCCGTCCACGGTCTCCGACGACACACCCACCACGTTGGGCAGGGCGAGCAGGTGCCGCTCATGCCGTTGACGGACCTCGTCGATGCTTCTCACGACCACCTCCGTGACGAGGTTACGATGCTCGGGTCACTTGCCTCGCTTGTCAAGAGTCTTCTTCTCGCTCGATACGGCCGATCTACCAGATAACCGCGCACACGCTCCTGAGGAACCGGATGCTGCCCGACCGTTGCCCATGGTGCGACGCCGACCTGACCGGCGACCCCGTCCCTGATGCCGACCAGGCCATGGCGGGCGCGACCCATTTCTGCCGTGTTGTCGGGCTGAGCGACGGTGTCGCGGTCTACGCCTGGCGCTGCCCCGAGTGCGCCTATGTCTGGACGCCCACCAAGCCCCCGCCCGCACGACCGTTCTACCCGTTCACGGTCGTGGTCGACCGCTGATCCTCCACCTACCTCTGGCCTTCAAGGCGAAGCACGACGATTCCGTGCTCAACACGCCGGCGCTTGCTGGGGTCCTTCGCGAGCGCCTCAGCGAAGCCCCGCGCGATGTTGAAGAACGTGATGTGCTGCCTGTACGCGAGCGTCGTGGTGTCGTCTCCGATGTTGCCCGCTCGTTCAAGGCGTCCTTCCAGCTCCCGGATGCCTTTGTCCAGCTCCTCTCGCAGAACCGCGAAGTTGTAGGGCTCTTGCGTCATGGCCTCTCCCTGCTTGGCGGGGAGCGCGGCGGCCGGGGCTGGTATCACCCAACCGCCGCGCGTCCCCTGCCGACCGCCGCGCCCTGTGTCGCGGACGGCCAGCTCTCGACTACCGGCGGTCGGGCTGGAGGCGGTCAAGCCAGTGCTTGCCGCGCCCGATGAAAGAGAGAGGGTCGAGCGGAACGCTCACGCTCGGACCTGTACAGTCCATGTGTCGGGCCTCCTGTGGGGCTCGGCCACGGCGGGCGGAGGGCTGGTATCCCTCGCGCCCGCCACTCACGTACAGACGCGTTTTACTCCAGAACGGCACTTCGGCGCTACCCTGCGCACTCCTCGCGCGCTTACGGAGCTTGACCTCCACTCCTCCGGCCGTCCTCGGCCCCCAACAGACTCACCGGACAGCGTTGGCTGGCACGTTGGCCAGTAGGCGCGGGTGACCCAGACGGCCTCCGACGGCTGGCTGGTCACCGCAGGAGGGGGTCGGCCAGCGCGGCGACCCGCGGACCTGGCGGAGCTGATACGGTCCGTCGGTGCGCGCCCGCGAGCTCGGCATCGAGATCGGCCCGCTCCAGCCCGGGCCGGCCGACGCGATCACCGACGTGGCCGGTGTGCTGGTCGGCCATACCACGCTGATCGAGGGGGACGGGGTGCGCACCGGCGTCACGGTCGTGCTCCCCCACGACGGCAACCCGGGCGGCGACCCCGTGTTCGCCGGCTGCCACCGGGTCAACGGCAACGGCGAGCTGACCGGGCTCGAGTGGGTGCGCGAGTCGGGCATGCTCACCTCGCCCATCGGGCTCACCAACACCTTCAGCGTCGGGGTGGTGCGCGACGCCCTGGTGGCGACCGGTCGCACGGCCGGGCTGCCGGTGGTCGGCGAGACCTGGGACGGCGCCCTCAACGACATCGACGGCCAGCACGTGCGGGCCGAGCACGTGCACGCCGCCCTGGCCGCCGCGGCTGCCGGGCCGGTCGAGGAGGGCGGCGTGGGTGGCGGCACCGGCATGATCTGCCACGGGTTCAAGGGGGGCATCGGCACGGCCTCCCGGGTCGTCGACCCGGCGGCCGGCGGCTGGACGGTCGGCGTCCTCGTCCAGGCCAACCACGGCCGGCGGGAGCGCTTCCGGGTCGACGGCCTGCCGGTCGGCGCCGTGCTCGGCGACGACGAGATCCCCCTGCCCCGGCCGCGCCCGGAGGGGCCGCGGAGCGCCGGCTCACCCTCGGGCGCCGGCTCGATCATCGTGCTGGTGGCCACCGATGCGCCCCTGCTGCCCGGCCAGTGCGACCGGCTCGCCCTGCGGGCCAGCTTCGGCATTGCTCGCAGTGGGGGCGTCGGTGAGCACTCGAGCGGCGACCTGGTGCTCGCCTTTGCCACCGGCAACCGCGGGCTGCCGGTCGGCGAGTCAGGGCCGCAGGGCGAGGTCGAGGTGCCGGTACGGATGCTCTCCAACGCCTACATCAACCCGTTGTTCGACGCGGTCGTGGACGCCACCGAGGAGGCGATCCTGAACGCCCTGCTGGCAGCCAGGACGATGACCGGCTGGGCGGCCACGGTCTCCGCCTTGCCCGAGGAGGCGCTGGTCGGCGCACTGGCCCGTCTCGGCCGGCCGCCCGGGTAGCAGAGCCTCTCAGGAGCACCACGGCCGGCCCGTCCGGCCATCACACCGTCAGGCCACTGGTGTCCTGCGCGGTCGGCTGGCGCCGAGTGCACCGCCGAGGGCGCCGATGGCGAGGCTGAGGAGCGGGATCCACAACAGCATCATGATCGAGCCGCCCAGGCTGTCGCCCACCACGTAGGTGGTGATGTCTGGCAGCCCGCTCTCCCGGAACGCATGGACGGTGTAGGCGTCGGTCGGGATCAGCCGGCTCGCTGCGGCAGCGGCATACGTCCCACACATCCCGCCGACGAACAGGGTCAGGGCGCCGACCAGCCCGGTCCACAACCCGGTCTCGATCCCGGCTCGCGCGTCGCCGCTGGACCGCGCGGCCATGGTGACGGTGACGGTGACGGCGGCGGCGACGGCGACGGCGGCGGCCAGCCAGCTCCAGCCGGTCAGGGGCTTGCCGTGGCCGAGGGTGGCGGCGGCGCTCCCGACGACCGGCAGGCCGCCCACGACCAGCCCGCCGACCAGCCCGTAGCGACGGACCACGACGATGTGGGATGTGGCTGCCCGGGGTGGGATGAGGGCCATCCAGGTGTAGCCGGTCAGCATCGTCGCCAAGATCACCGACAGGAAGACCAGCACCGAGTCCCAAGGACCTCCTGCTGCCTCGGGGTAGTGCACCACGCCGTACAGCGTCACGCCGACACAGCTGGCGACGCCGAGCAACAGGACAGCCCGCAGGATCCCCCCTGGGCCGGCCTGGGAAGCGGCAGCCGCCCGGGACCGGAGCAGAGCCATCCAGACGCAGCCGGCCAGCATCGCCGCGAACAGCACCGCGAAGACCTGCGTGGCGGGCGACACCCTGTAGATCCCCAGACCCACGCCGGCGGCGCCGACCACGACGGCGGCCCGCACCGCCAGCCCGGGGGGCTCCGCCACACGCGGTGGGGCCAACGCCACCCGGACGCAGCCAAGGGCAAAGCGCCACCTCGCCGCGCGTCCCTTGATCTGGTCGAGCTCGGCCAGCATGGCCTGGCCCCAGTCCCGCCGCTCGGGTGGCAACAGGCGGGTGGCCAGCGCCACCAGGCGCCGAGCCACATCATGGCCGGCCTGGCTCACCACGCGCCTCGCGGCTCGGGTCGCTGCCGCGGCCGGCCCGAGCCGGCCGCGGGGGCCAGCTCAGCGGCCAGCTCCAGGCCGCGGGTGCGCAGCCGGTACAGGTGTCGGGGGGGCCGCCCGGCGGGCGGGTTGGTCTCCCAGGCCGCTTCCAGCAGCTCCCGGTCGGCCAGGCGCATCAGGATCGGGTACAGCGAGCCGGCCTTGAGGCCGATCTCCTGGCCCAGCTCGTAGCCGTAGCGCCATGCGGTGGGCTCGGCGGCCAGGGCGCGCAGCACCGCCACGGTCTGGGGTGAGAGGCGTCGTGCGCGGGGCATGCCGGGAACTCTATCTATATAGAGCTAGCATGGCAAGGTCCGGATAGAGCTAGCGTGGCGCGGGCTCGCCGTCGGGCCACTCGGCCAGCAGCCAGCGCACCGGCAGCGCCCCGCCGCCCTCCCCGGCTGCCTGGCGCGCCTGGCGGCGTGGGCTGACCCCGGCCGGGCGCACCCACAGCGCCAAGAAGCGGCCGCGTTGCAGCCCCCTGCTCCCACGCCTCGGAAGTTGACCTACTGAGCCGAATGGGCTTGCCGGGCCGGTGAGCAGAGCCGGCAGCCCAGTCCCCACGGTCGGTTCCGGGCGGCCCTACCACTCCCCCCGCCGCCAGGAGGCGGCCAAAGAGACCCGCCGGCGCATCCGCCAGGCCGCCCACCAGCTGTTCACCGGGCAGGGCTATGCGGCCACCTCGATCCGCGCGGTCGCCGAGCGCGCTGGCGTCGCCGAAAAGACCGTCTACCTGGCCTTCCCCACCAAGCTCGACCTGCTCAAAGAGGTCGTCGAGGTCGCCATCGTCGGCGACGACCAGCCCATCCCGGTCGCCGAACGAGACTGGTGGCAGGCCATGGCAGGCGAACCAGACCTGGTCCGCAAGCTCGAGCGCCTCGCCGACGCCAGCCTGGCCGTGCACCTGCGCACCGCCGAGGTGTTCGAGATGGCCCGGGGCGCCGCCGCGGCCGACCCCCACGCCGCCGAGCTGTGGCGGTTCGGAAAACGCGCCCACCGCACCGACTGCGAACGCCTGGCCGACAACCTGGTCGCCCACCCCACGATCCCGGCCGGCGTGGACCGCGACCGCCTCGTCGCCACGCTGTTCACCCTGCTCGGCCCCGAGACCTACCGGCAGGTCGTGGTCGACCTCGGCCGCACCCCCGACCAGTATCGGGCCTGGCTGCTCGACAGCCTGCGCCGACTGCTCGGCAACTGACCCAGGTCCCAAGGCTGGGGAACAACCCGTTACCCCTATCCTGCCCGAGCCCGGACCAGCCTCGGCGGGCGCCGGCACTACTGCGTCAGCGACCAGAACGCTCCGGTGAGCCCGACGACGTCGAGGACGGCCTGGCGCTCGGCCGGGGTGCGGCGGCGCCAGTCCAGGTCGAAGCGGTCGTCGTACCAGCGTCGGGCGAGCGACCACAGCTGCTCGATCGTGATCGTGGCGCCGGGCCGCAGGCCCCGCTCGGCGCACCAGCGCCGCACGTGCTCCTCCGACCGGAAGAGCAGGATGGTCGCTCAGGTGAAGCCGATGCTGCGCCACCAGTCCCTGGCGGCCACGGCGAAGTGCACCGCGCCGTCACCGGCCGGGCGGCCGGCGGCGACCTCGACGCGCAGCTCCTGACCGCAGTCGGGGCAGGCGGTCGCCACCCACCCGTCGACGTCGAGCACGGCGAGGATGGCGAGCGCGTCCCAGATGCAGTTGCCCCACCAGCGGCGCGCTCCCGAGCCGACCAGGAACGAGGTGGGCACCGCCGAGAACGGCTCGGCCATCCAGACGTAGGAACTGCCAGGCAGCAGCACCAGCGCGTCGGCCTTGGTCGCCAGCTCCTCGAGGACGCGCTCGGCGTGGCTGGGGGTGAGGTCGAAGGCCCGTGCCAGCTCGACCGGCGTGGGCGCCCGGCCGGTGTCGGCGAAGTGCCGGTAGACCTGCAGCCGCACCCTGCGCGCCAGGTCGGCCGCCTCGCCGGCCGCCGGCGAGACCGGATCTGGCATCGCTCCCTCCTGACCGCTGTCCGTCCGGTGCGGCGACGTCCAAGCATCCCACGCCGCGTGTTCGCGTAGTCGATCGGGTCGCGGGATGATGGGCGGATGCGAGAGAAGCCCGTCCGGCTACGCCCGATCGAGGAGGCGGACCTGGACGCGCTGCGCCGGCTCGACACCGATCCCTCGGTGAGCGAGCTTCCGGATGATCACTGCTCCGCTCCTCGGGTCGAGGGTCAGTCGTTGACCTCTCGTTGAACACTGGTGCAAGCGGAGTGCCGTCTGTGGTGGGCAGGGACGGGATCGAACCGCCGAACCTTCCAGTTTTCAGGCAGGCGCCGCTCATCCGGGCACGTCCAGGACCATCCGGCCTGAGCCGCATTCGTCCTGCTCAGCAGGGGTAGAGGGCGGACTCGTCGTCCGCGTTGGTCCGGGCCCGTCCGCCCCGGTGCGGGCAGCTCCGGCAGAACGTCGGCAGAATCACGAGGCCCGGCCTGGCGACGGCCTGGCCGCAGGATGGACGACCTCAAGCGCCGGCAGCTTGCATTGGTCATACTGCCGCCATGTGGGTGATCGTGGGCTGCATCGTGCTGGTGCTCGCCGGGCTGGCCGCCGTGGTCCGCTGGGGCGGCCTGGCGGTCGAGCCGCCGCCCGCGCCGGCACCGCCCACGGCCGGCCCGACCGCCCCGCCGCCGGTGGGCGTCGTCGTCCGCCGCTACCTCTGGTACCT
>DASYUT010000202.1 GCA_036000965.1 Actinomycetes bacterium | reverse complement strand
CCCGACGCACCGATGATCAACACCTTCTGGCCGGGCTCGACCCGCCCGTGGTCGCGCAGGCCTTGCAGGGCGGGCAAGCCGGAGATGGCGACCACCGCCGCCTGTTCGAAGGTGAGGTTCGCCGGCTTGGGCGCCAGCTTGTTCTCGGGAGCGCGGGCGTACTCCGCGAAGGCGCCCTTGCCGATGCCGAACACCTCGTCGCCGGGCTGGAACCTGGTCACGTCGTTGCCGACCGCCTCCACGACCCCGGCCACGTCCATGCCTGGAACGGGGGTCTTGGGTGCGCGGAGGCCGTAGCCGGCGAGGCGTATGGGGTACGGCAAGCCCGTCATGGCGTGCCAGACGCCCCGATCCACGCCAGCCGCATGCACGCGGACCAGCACCTCGTCGTCGGCGATCTGGGGCTTGTCGATGTCCCGGAGCTCGAGAACATCCGTCGAGCCGTAGGTGTCTTGGACGATCGCCTTCATGCACTGTCTCCTCGCTGGGGGCCGGTCCGACCGGCATCGGTGACGCACTTACGATGTACACTTACGATGTAAGCTACCCCGCCTGGCCCACCCCTGGGCGGCGCTGCTCATCATGTCGCGCTGCAACATCGGCCCGGGCATGACGCGCTACCTGGACGCGGCGCTCGGACGGCTGCGGGAAGGCGGCTTCTCGGTCGAGGAGACCCAGCAGGTGTCGGCCGACGTCCTCGGCCAACTCCCCGCGCACGAGTACCCCCACGTCGTCGAGGTCATCACCGAGATCATGCGGTCGGGACGCGAGGAGGACTTCGAGTTCGGGCTCGACCTGATCCTCGACGGTCTCCAGAGAACCCTCGACCAAGGCTGACGCCGTCGCCCACGCCCCACGTCAGCCCGTGCCTGAGTGGTCAGCTCGCTCTCGACGTTGCCCCGCAAATCCTGCTGCACACGGTGGGTGCGCCTGCCCTTGACCTGGTGGTATCGCCCGCCGAGAGGTTACGGGCAGGACCGCTGGTGCCCTGCTCAGGAGCCGGGTCAGGAGCCGGGTCAGGAGCTGGGGCTGGTGCCCCTCAGGAGCTGGGGTTGGTGCCCCTCAGGAGCTGGGGGCTGGTGCGCCTGCGCGCTGCTGCTCGACCGCGATGGTGTCCAGGAGCCCGAGGAGCTCCTTGACGTCGAGCGGCTTGGTCAGGAACGCCCGGACCCCCTGCTCGAGCATGTGCGCGATCAGGCTCGGCCTGGCATCGGCGCTGAGGATCACCACCGGGACCTCGGCGGTCTTCGGGCTGGTCTGCAGGCGACGGAAGACCTCCTCGCCAGACATGTCGGGAAGATGGAGGTCGAGCAGCACCAGGTCGGGGTGGTGCTCGCTGGCCAGGTCCAGGCCGAGCTGGGGCCGCATCGCCGAGATCAGCGTGACGCCCGGACGCCGGCTCAGGACCTGCTCGACCAGCTGCAGGTTGGACAGGTTGTCCTCGATGTACAGCACGGTCAGCGTCGGCCCGGCCCGCCGGGAATGGTCCTGAGCGGCCGCGGAGCCGTCCTGGTCGCGCTCGGCGCGCTGGACCGGGCTCTCGGCCAGCGGCAGCTCGACCCAGAAGGTGCTGCCCCGCCCGAGGGTGGTCGCCACCTCGAGGGCGCCGCCCATCGCTTCGGCCAGGCCCTGGGACAGGGGGAGGCCGAGGCCGGCGCCCTCGACGCCGAGCTGCTCGCCCCCGAGCCGCTCGAACGGAACGAACAGCTGCTCCAGTGACTCGGGCGCGATGCCCGGCCCGGTGTCGATGACCTTGACGCGGAGCCGCTCGCCCGCCCCCCGCTCGCAGGCCAGCTGCACGCTGCCGCCCGCGCGGTTGTACTTGACGGCGTTGGACAGCAGGTTCAGCAGGATCTGCTTGAGGCGCTGGCGGTCACCCAGGACGTGCTCGGCGCACCTCTCCCCCGAGCTCACCAGCAGGACGCCATGCTGGTCGGCCAGCGGCCGGATCAGGCCCACGGCCTCGGCGACCACATCGGCCACCGCGACCGGCTCCAGCGACAGCGGCAGCCGCCCCGCCTCGATGGCGGCGATGTCCAGCACCTCGTTGATGAGGGCGAGCAGGTGGCGCGCTGCTGACAGGATGTGGCCCAGGCTCTCGCGCTGGTCGGTGCGCAGCTCGTCGAGCTCCAGCAGCTGCGCGAAGCCGAGGATCGCGTTCAACGGGGTCCGCAGCTCGTGGCTCATCCGCGACAGGTACTCGCTCTTGGCGGTGTCGGCTGCTCGCAGCCTGCGGTTCGCTTCCTGCAGGTCCCTGGAGCGCTGCAGGACTTCGGCCTCCATGCGGGCGTTGTGCTGCTGGAGATCTGCCGTGAGCTGCTGCTGCTCTGTTCCGAACTGCTTGAGGAGCACGAACTCCGTGACGTCCTCGACGCGATGGATGATGCAGGCGAGGTTCCCGTCCGCGTCGAGGACCGGCGAGTTGAGCGGGCTCCAGTACCTGACCTCGAATGCTCCGCCTTCGGAGTCGGGGCGCCGGATGTCGTACTTCTGCACCGCCATCGTGTCGGCAACCCGGTCCCGCCGCACCCGGTCGAGCGAGGCACGCAGGTTCCCCACGCCGGTGGCCTGGGGGTCGTCGGGGTTGTCCGGGAAGACCTCGAAGAGCGCCCGCCCGAGGATCTCCTCCCGCCTGGTCATGGTGGCCGTGAGGTACGCGTCGCTCACCGCAACGATGACCAGCTCCGGGTCCAGAACGAGGTACGGGCCCGGCGCCGCCTCGAACAGGGACTTGAAGTCCAGAGAACGTGCGCCCGGGGACTCGGAGTCGAGCGGGCGTGCGCCCAGGGACTCGGAGTCGAGCGGGCGTGCGCCCGGGGACTTGGAGTCGAGCGGGCGTGCGTCGTCTTGGAGCCCCATCAGACGTGCGCTTTCGGCTTGGGCTCGCCAGCTGGGTCGCCGGCGGGGCCACCCCCGTCGACAGGCACGAGCCTGCCGGGAGGAGGCCCTTGGACTCCCGTGCGCCGCATCTTGCCCCACTGCCCCTTCTTCCACTGGACCTGGATGGTGGCCAGGGTGCGCTCGAACGCGAGGAACTGCCGGTAGCCCAGGAACTCGAAGAAGGCGGCGACGAAGATGACGACGCGGTCCCGCATGCGCGGGTAGCGGTTGGACAGGAAGACCTCGACGCCGGCGGCGAGCTGGGAGAGCAGCATCCCGTAGAGGACGGCGAGCAGCACGAACAGGATCGCGAACCGGGGGCTGATGAAGCCCGTCAGCATGCCGATCACCACGATGACGTAGCCGGACATCTCCACCAGCGGGGAGAGCGCCTCGAAGAACCAGAAGTAGGGGACGGCGACCATCCCCAAGCGGCCGTAGCGAGGATTGAACAGCATGTCCTTGTGCTTCCACAGCGTCTCGCAGAGCCCCCGGTGCCAGCGGTTGCGCTGCCGGCGCAGGGTGCCGAGGTCGGCGGGCACCTCGGTCCAGCAGATGGGGTCGGGGGTGAAGCGGATGTTGTAGGGCTTGCGCTCCCGCAGGAAGTGCTTGTGGAGCCGGACCACGAGCTCCATGTCCTCGCTCACCGTCCCGACCAGGAAGCCGCCGGCCTCCAGGACCGCGGTCCGCCGGAACAGCCCGAAGGCTCCGGAGATGATGAGCAGGCTCTTGAAGTGGCTCCACCCGGACCGGCCGGTGAAGAAGGCGCGGGCGTACTCGAGGATCTGGAAGCGCTCGAGCCAGCGCTTCGGCATGACGAGGTCGGTCACGCGCCCGTCCCGCACGACGGCGGCGTTGAGGGGCCGGATGGTCCCCCCCACCGCCACCAGGGTCTCGTCCTCGACGAACAGGCGGGTGGCCCGCAGGATCGCCTCGGCGTCCAGCATGGAGTCGGCGTCGACCGCGGCGAACAACGGGTAGCGGGCGAGGTTGAGGCCGGCGTTCAAGGCGTCGGCCTTGCCGCCGTTCTCCTTGTCGACCACCACCAGGTGCGGATGGGTGAGCGAGCGGAAGGTGCGGCGGATCGGGGCGGTCGGCAGGTCCTGGCGGGTGGCCCATGGCTGCTCCGCCAGCGCGAAGGCGTCGATGAGCCGCTGCATCGTCTGGTCGGTCGAGCCGTCGGAGACCACGATGACCTCGAACTCCGGGAACTGGAGGGCAAGGAGGGAGCGGACGCTCCCGACGATGCTCACCTCCTCGTCGTAGGCCGGCACCAGGACGGAGACCGGCTTGTAGACGTCCCGCTCGAGCAGGTCACGCAGGCTGCCCTGGGAGAACTCCCTGGCGAAGATGATCACGCTCGCGCGCAGCCCGACGCAGCAGAACAGCCCATACAACAGGTTGAGCCCGGAGAAGTAGACCAGCAGCATGTACTGGTAGAGCGTCAGCGGCACGTCCCACACGGATCAGGCCACCCCCTTGACCAGACGGGCGGCGGCTGGGTCAAGCACACCCGTCTCTAGAAGAACCTGCACGGCCATGTCGCGGGCGGCCCGGTCGGGATGGGTCTCCGCCGCCCGCCTGACGGTCGCCACGCCGTCGTCGCCCAGGCGTGCCAGCGAGGCGGCCGCCGCCCGGCGTACCCACCAGGAGGCGTCCCCCAGCCGGGACTCGAGCGCCGGGAGCACCGCCCCGGCCGAGAGGAAGGCTGCCGCATGGGCGGCCTGGACCCGGACGAAGTCGACCTCGTCGTCCAGCGCGGCCAGGAGCGACGCCTGCGCGCCTTCAGGGACCGACCCCAGGCGGTGCAGGGCGCGGAAGGCGGCCGCGCGCAGCTCCGGGTCCGGATGGACGGTGGACGCGGCAACCTCCTCGGCCATGTCCGCCAGGCCGAGCCGCCCGGTGGTCTCGAGCACGACCCAGCGCAGCGAGTCATCCAGGTCGGGCTCGGCCATCAGGTCGCGCAGCACCACGCCGGCCCTGGTCTCGAGGAGCAGCAGCGACTCCTGGACCACCCCCGGCTGGAGGGAGGCCCCCTGAAGCGCCTGGATGAACCTGCCTGCCGGGCCGTCCCGCCCCGGCTCCGGTGCCATGGTCGCCAGGGTGCCGGCGGCAGCCCGGACGGCCATCCGCCGCACCACCGGCTTGGGGTGCTGGAGGAGCGAGAGCAACGGGTCGAGCGCCTGCGGCAGGCGTGCCTTCCCGAGGCCCTCGATCGCGTCGAGCCGCGCCGCGAGGTGTCCCTTCTGCAGCTGCCGCAGGAACAAGCGGTCGACGCCGTGGCGCTCCAGCACCGCCTTCAGCCTGTCGCCCTCGTCTCCCTTGACGACCTCCAGGAGGCTGAGCACCGCGTCCACCGCGGCTCGGGGCAGCCGGCGCAGCCTGGGGGTGTCGGCAGCCGCCTCGGCGGGGACGTCCTCGAGCGCGAGCGCGATCCACCGCTCGGTCCACTGGTCGAGCCGTTCCACGTGCCACCGGTCCCGCAGCGAGCTGGTGAAGTGGTAGGTGAGGAGGTAGAGCCCGAGCAGCGCCAGCGCCGACGCCGTGGAGGTCACCGTCGCGAGCAGCACGCCCTCGACCCGCGTGGATGCGATGCCCGTCGCCCTGCCCAGCAGGAACGAGAGGCTCAGCCAGCCGAGCGCGAGCGTCTCGAAGCCGAAGATCGCGAGGGTCACCAGGGTGTAGGCGGCGTCGCCGTAGCGACGCCACATGTGCAGTTCCACTCAGGTCCCCTGACCCTGCCTGACCACCTGGCGGTCGAGGCGGAGGTGGAGGAACCGCGTCTCGAGCAGGTTCTGGATCCGCAGCAGCACCTCGGTGCGGTCGAACGGCTTGGTGACGAAGTCCTTCGCCCCGGCCGCCAGCGCCCGCCGCTTGACCTCAGGCCTGATGTCGGCTGTCAGGATGATGATCGGCAGGAAGGTGTCACGCGGAGTCCGGCTCTCGAGCTGCTCCATCACCGCGAAGCCGTCCAGCCCGGGCATGTGGAGGTCGAGCAGGACCAGGTCGGGCTCGAACTCGTCGTAGAGGGCCGCGGCCTTGTACGCGTCGCTGGTGCTCCTGACCTTGCTGTACCCGTCCTGCTGGAGGATGCGCTCCAAGAGGATGACGTTGACCCGCTCGTCGTCCACGACGAGGATCCGGGCATCAGTGGTACGCGGCGTCTGCGTCAACTTGGCGTCCCTCCTTATTGGCAACGATGGGCAAGCTGTCGGCTTGGCCAAGGGTCGGCTTGAGCAACGATGGGCAAGTTGTCGGCCTGGCCGAGGGTCAGCTTGAGCAGATCGCGGCTGTCGCGGGCGATGTTCGATTCGCGAGGGCCATGTGCGCCTCGCCGGCCGGGCGTCACCCTGACCCTCAACTGCACCGCCAAGCCGCCGATGAGCCTTCATCGACCGCGACGACTCGTCGGGAGGAGCGTGGATGCGCAGAGCGACCCTCGCCAGGATCCTCGTCTGCACTGCCGTGATCTCGCTTGTCATGGGCGGTACTCAGGCCGCCGTCGCCGGACCCTCCTCGGGTGCGAGGAAGCTGCAGCGTCACGGACTCGCCGTCTACGAGTGGCACAGCATCAGCGAGCTCGCCAGCGGCGCGAGCCGTGCGCGCCTTCGCTTCCTCCGCCGGCATGGATTCACCACCGTCTACATCGACCTCGGCGAGTACCTCGATGTCGCCGATCTGCCGGATACCCCTGAACAGCAGGCCCGCCTCGGCGAGCTCAGCCTCAAGATCAAGCAGTTCGTGGCGAACGCCTCGAGCTTCGGCCTGGCCGTCCACGCAGTCGGCGCCAGCCCCACCTGGACCGAACCCGAACGCCGCTACCTCGGGCCCAAGCTCGTCCGGCTCGTCGGTCAGTACAACGCCACCGCCACCGCCAGCGAGCGCCTCCAAGGCGTCCAAGTCGACATCGAGCCGTACCTGGACCCGAGCTTCTTCGACGACGAGCAGTCCGCGCTGGTCGCCTACCTCGAGACGCTCCAGGGCATCGTGCAGGCGTATCAGGAGGTGCACGCCCAACCCGTCAACGGCCGCCTGCAACTCGGCTTCGCCATCCCCTTCTGGTTCGACGGGGAAGGCGAGTCCCCCGGCCCGGTCACCTTCAACGCAGCGACCAAGCCTGCCGCCTTCCATCTCATCGACATGCTGAAGGACCTTCCCGACGCCTACGTCCTGGTGATGGCCTACCGCAACTTCACGTCGGGCCGCGACGGATCCATCAGGCATCTCCGGAGCGAGTTCCGTTATGCGAGCTCGGTGGGGGCGAAGTCCGGGATCGTGGTCGGCCAGGAGTTCGCCGAGGCCGAACCTGCGAAGATCACCTTCCACGGTCTCGACCGCAGCGCCTTCGAGAAGGCGGCGAAGAAGATCACGAAGACCTACGGCCACCTCCCACAGTTCCGAGGCCTGTCAGTCGACGACGTGGACGCATACATGGCCGCCGACGACTGACAAGCCGCGTCCCCGCATCCTGGTCACCGCCAGCGGCGGGCACCCGGTCAGCATCCTGGTCACCGCTGGCAGCGGGCACCCGGTCAGCCATGCCGGGTGCCCGCCGCTGGCCTTGCTGCGGGAACGTGCTCAGGGCCGGCGGGGCTTGGTCGGGTCGGCGCCCGACTGGTCTGCGCCTGGCCGCACGAGCCCGGACTCGTAGGCGAGCACGACGGCCTGGGTGCGGTCGCGCAGGCCGAGCTTGGCGAGGATGCGGGCCACGTGCGTCCTTGCGGTGTGCTCGCTCAGATACAGGGTCTGGGCGACCTCGGCGTTGGACAGGCCGCGGGCGAGCAGCTTGAGCACCTCGACCTCCCGAGGGGTCAGGTCGGCCAGCCCCGCAGGGAGTTCGCGGTTGGCCGGCAGGCGGCGGCTGAACTCCTCGATCAGCCGCCGCGTCACCGAGGGGGCAAACAGCGCGCCGCCCGTTCCTGCACCACCAGGGGTCTCATGCGGCGACGGTAACCCGCCTGGCGCTGCTGGTCATCACCCTGGCTGCGGATCAACCCGGCCCGAACATCGCCCTGGCTGCGGACCCGAGATACCAACCGCGGGCGACGCCACGGCAAGCCCGCCGCTCTAGCCTCGAACCGACCGTCAAACACCCACACCTTGGAGGTGAACGATGTCGGACAAGACCACGGCCCGCCTGGCAGGCACGAGCGGCATCCTGTACGCGAGCCTGCTCTTCGGCGCCAGCTTCATCGCAGATCCCGGCCTCAGGCTCCGCGTCGCCGTGATCGGCCTGGTACTGTTCGTCCCCTTCCTGACCTACCTGTGCGGCGTCCTGCGCCGAGCCG
>DASYUT010000201.1 GCA_036000965.1 Actinomycetes bacterium | reverse complement strand
CTAGCCGGCGGGGATCTGCGCCTGCCCACGCCCGGGCGGCAGGCGACTGGCCGGACCGGACCGGCGGGCGTGTACGGCCTCGGGGTGTTCGCCGGGGTGACGAGCGCCTGCTGCGCGCCGGTCCTAACTGGGGTTGTCGCCCTGTCGGGGGTGGCCGCCTCGTTCGGGTTCGCCCTCGCCCTGGGCGCCGCCTATGTGGCCGGGATGCTCGCGCCCCTGTTCGCCCTGTCCCTGGTCTGGGAACGCCACGAGCCGCGCGCCCGGCGCCTGCTCCGCCCCCGCACGGTCACCTGGCGGCTCGGCCCGATGCGCCGCACCGTCACCGGGACAGGGCTGACCGCCGGGCTGCTGCTCGCCGCGATGGGGATCGGGTCGCTGTGGATGGGGCTGACCGGCCAGCCGATGCCGACTCCGACCGGCTGGCAGGCGCGCCTGGCCGCCCAGCTGGAGCACACCGGCGCGCTGGCCACCCGCGCGCTCGCCTGGCTGCCCGGCTGGGTCATCGCCGTGCTCCTGGCCAGCGGCGTCGCCGTGCTGGTCCGGCGCGCGCTTCGCCAGCTCGGCTGGCTCCCCACCCCGCCGCCCGACGACCAAGGGTCGTCCCCTGCCACCCCTGACCCCGAGGAGGCCTCCCGATGAGCAACCCAGAGGCGAAGCCGACCGTACGCCCGCAGGCGACCCGCCGCCCCTCGGCCAGCCGCCAACCGCCCCGTGGACGCCGACGGCTGTGGTGGGCGGCCGGGATCACCGTCCTCGCCCTCGTGGCCCTGGTGGGCGTCTTCCTCACCGGGCAGCAGCACACCACTACCGGCGGGGCCGGCCGCGGCGGCTACCAGGTTGGCAGCCCAGGGCCCGGCCAGCCAGCCCCGCCGGTGCGCCTCCCGACCACCGGCGACGGCACCTTCGACCTGGGCGCCCAGCGGGGCAAGACCGTGCTGCTGTACTTCCAGGAAGGGCTCGGCTGCCAGCCCTGCTGGAACCAGCTCACCGACATCGAAGCCAACCAGGCCAAGTTCCACGCCCTCGGCATCGACCAGGTCGCCAGCATCACCACCAACCCGCTCGACGCGCTCAAACAGAAGGTCGCCGACGAGCACCTCACCAGCCCGGTGCTGGCCGACCCCGACCTGCGCGTCTCAAGCGCCTACCAGGCCAACCAGTACGGGATGATGGGCACCAGCCGCGACGGCCACACGTTCGTGCTGGTCGGCCCAGACGGGCAGATCCGCTGGCGGGCCGACTACGGCGGCGCGCCCAACTACACCATGTACGTCCCCGTCGACCAACTCCTCGCCGACCTCACCGCCGGACTCGGCAAGACCACCCGATGAGTACCATCCAGATTCTCTTGCTCACCCAAACTGCCTGCCGCCTGTGCGAGCAGGCCAACCAGGTCCTCAAGCGCCTCGCCGGCGAATACGACCTGGCGGTGACTGTGGTCGACCTCAACACGCCGGGAGGCCGCGAGCTCGCCAAGGCTGGCCTGCCGTTCCCGCCCGGCGTCTTCCTCAACGACCAGCTCTTCTCGTACGGGAGGCTCTCCGAACGCAAGCTGCGACGAGCGCTCGACCGGCGGCTGGTCGCCGACGCCGGCTCGGCGCCGCCATGAACGGGACGGCTCGGGGAGTCCCTGCTCGCGGCGCGCTGGGGGCGGCGTTCGCGCTGGGCTGGACGCCGTGCGTCGGGCCGGGCTGCTGGCCACCGCGGCGGCCAGCCGCGCCGCCGCGGCCGGCGCGGGGTTGCTGGCCGTCTACGCCGCGGGCCTTGCCGTCCCCTTCCTGCTGCTGGCCTGGGCGGTCGCCCGGGGGGGCGCCGGGGTGGAGCCGGCGCGCCACCACCACCAGACCCTCGCCCGGCTTGGCGGGGCGCTGCTGGTGGTCGTCGGGCTGGCCATGGCCGCTGGCGCCTGGACGCGCCTGTTCGCCCCCCTGGTGCGGCTGTTTGTCCGCTCCGGCTGGCCGCCGATCTAACCGACATGTTTGCGCGTCTCCGCCTGCTCGCCCTAGCCGCCGTCGCGGTGTCGCTGCTGGCCGCCTGCTCCCAGCCGCAGCCCGCGCCAGCAGCGGGCGACACGCGGGCACCGTCGGCGTCCGCGGCCGCGCCGGGCGTGGCCCGGGCCGCTTCGCCAGGTTCGCCGGCGGGCCAGGGTTCACCCTGCCCGACGACCAGCGCGACCGCCCGCTGGTCCTGAACGTGTGGGCGTCGTGCTGTGTGCCCTGCCGCACCGAGATGCCCGCGTTCCAGGCGGTCTACCTGCGGGCGCGCGCCACGGTCGGGTTCCTGGGCGTCGACTACCTCGACGAGGCCGGCGCCGCCCGCCGCCTGGTCGCCGCCACCGGGGTGACCTACCCGCTGGCGGCCGACCCCAAGGGCACCGAGGTCCTCAAGCTGGGCGTGACCGCGCTGCCGACGACGCTGTTCTTCACCGCCGACGGGGTCCTGCGCGGTCGCCGTTTCGGCGCTTTGGACGCCGACCGCCTCCGCGCCGCGATCCGCACCTACCTCGGCCAGTAGGTGCCGTGATGACCGCCCGCGCCGACCGGACCGCGTCGGCCCCGCCGCCGGCCCGACCAGCAGGCGTGCTGCGCGTCCGCTGGGCACGGCAGGACCGCCATCCCACCCTGGCGCCGCTGGCCGCCGCCGGCCTGCTGGTCGCCGGGCTGCTGGCGCTGGTTGGCCTGCCACCGGTCGACCTGCACGGGCCCCTGCATTATCTGGGGATCATGGACCCTTTGTGCGGCATGGCCCGCGGCACCGTCGCGCTGCTGCGCGGCCGGCTCGGCCAGGCCTTCACCTACAACCCGGCCAGCCCCCTGCTCGTCGCGGGCGCGATGCTCGCCCTGGGTCGCTGGCTGGTCGGCATGGTGACCGGCCGGTGGCTCGAGGTTCGCGTGCAGCCAACCCGCAGTGCCTGGGGTATCGCCGTCGTCGTGGTGGTCGCGCTGTGGGTCAACCAGCAGGCCCATACGGCCCTGCTGCGCTGACCGCGGTCACGGCGCCGGCTCACACCTTGAGCGCGGCGACCGCCTGTTGGACCTTGCCGAACGGCACGTGCATCTCCAGCGACACCTCGCGGAAGCGGATCCGCCCGTCGCGGTCCAGCAGCCAGAACGAGTGGGTCGAGAACGGGCCCATGCTGCCGGGCAGGTCGTAGATCCCAAACGACTTGGCGACCTGCGTGGAGGTGTCGGCCAGGATGGGGACGTCGACGCCGAGCCGGGCGGCCAGCTCCCGCGAGGTCGCGAGGTCCTGCACCGTGACCGCGAACACCTCGGTGCCCTCCGCGTGGAAGGTGGCCTTGGCCCGCTGCAGCTCGACCAGCTGCGCCTCGCATGGGCTTCACCCGGCGTGCTCGTAGAAGTACAGCAGCACGTTGCGCTTGCCCCGGAACCCGGCCACGTCGACGGTCTGCCCGCTGGTGGCCGGCAGCCGCACCGGCGGGGCGGCCTCCCCGACCGCCCGGACGCCGCCGGCCGCCTGCCCGCTCCCGCCGCCCGGCCGTCCGGTGAGCCACACGACCGCCACCACCCCCAGGCCGACCGCCACGACCAGCGCCAGCCACGGCGACCATCCTGCCCCTGGTCGTGGTCGCGTCGTCGGGGGGGTGCGGGCCGGCCGCTTGCGCGCCGGGGGCTTGGGCGTGCGCACTGCTGGACCTCCCCTGCCTGACCGGTTGCCTGGCACCGCGCGCATGACCCGCGCGTGGCGTCGAGCCGTTATCCTACACGCCGTAGGAATCGACGGAGGGAGACCCGTGCCGATCATCCCAGGGGTGCAATGGAGTCTCGCACCCCGGCGGCCCGCCGGCCGCGGAGCCGCCGGGGTGGCGGGGCGGCGGTGGGGGGTCGGCCAGGTGAGCAGCCCGCTGGTGCTGGCCCACGTCGAGCAGGCCAGCGTGCACGGCGGCGCCGCGCAGCTGCTGCGGCTCGGCCCGCTGCTGGGCCTGCTGCTCGTGGCGGCCTGGGCTGGCCTTGCGTGGGCAGGCCCGGCGGCACGAACGCCACGCGGGCGGCTCGGGGCGGGCGCGGCGGTCACCCTCGGCACGGCGGGCGCCATCCACCTCGCCCTGGTCGGCCAGCATGCCAGAGAGAGCTTGGCCGTTGGCGTGTTCTTCGCCGCTGCCGGGCTCGCCGAGCTGCTGCTGGCCGTCGCGGCGTGGCGGACCCCAGGGTCGCGCCGGACCGCCCTGGCGGCCGGGGTCGTGGTCGGCGGGTTGCTGGTGTTGTACGGGGTGTCGCGGCTGTGGAACATTCCCGCGTTCGGCGGCCGCGAGGCCGTCGACGCTCTGGGGCTGCTCACCAAGCTGCTGGAGCTGGCCGGCGCGCTCCTGGCCGCCGGCGCGGCCGGGACCTGGCGGCTGCCACCGGTCCGGCCGCACCTGCTGGTGGGCGCGACGGCCGTGGCCGTGGCGCTGGCCGCCCGGGGCCTGTTCGGCCTGGGCGCCCAGCCGTGGACGGTGGCCGCAGTCGTGGCGATCACGGTCGGCATCGCCGTGGCCGCCGGATCCCGGGACCGGGAGACGCTCGCCGTGGCCGCCGCCGACGGGGCCGTCCTGGCGCTGCTGCTGCGCGCCGGCGGGCTGGCGCCCTACCTGCTGGCCGGCGTGGTCGCGGGGCTGCTGCGGGTGGCGGCCCGCCGGCCGGCAGGATGGGCACTGGCGCCGGTGGCGGTGGCGGCGCTGCTGGTCCTGGCGGTGCCTTCCTTGGACGCCCGCATGGAGCTCCTGCACGTCAGCCACGCCGGCGACACCGTAGCGTGGATGGCGGGGTTCCTGGCCGCCGCGGCGCTCACGCTGGGGGCGTGGCGCTCGGGTCGCCTGCCGGTGGTCGCGGGGTTCTTTCTGGCCCATCTGGGCCTGCAGGGGCTGCGGCTGCTCGCCGGGCAGACCAGCCTTGAGGCCGTCGAGATCCCCGCCACCTCACTCGGGCTGTTCCTGCTGGCCACCGTGGTGCTGGCCGACCCACAACTGACGCCCGCCAGCGCCGTCCCCGCGGCGCTGCTCGGTGCGCTGGCCGGCGGGCTCGACGTCACGCTGCGCGCCCTCGGGACACCGTACGCGCCGCTGCTGGCGGTCACGGTCGCCTTGGCCGTCACCGCCCCGTTCGGCTCCCCGCCGCCCGATCCGACCCGGCAGCAGGCCACCGGCGAGACGCTGGCCGGTAGCGCTCCAGCAGGCCGCGAGGCCCACCGGGACGGGGCCGGGACGGGCTGACCGGCTGTGGCGCGTGCTCCTGGCCTGCCGCCGTGTCCTCAGCCGTCGGAGCCGGCGTGGGTCGGGGGGCCGCCCATCATCTTGAGCATCGCCGGCCCGCCGGTGCGCAGGAAGCGGACGACGAGGACGGCGGCTAGGGCGAGGAAGACGAGGTTGAGGATGGTGGTGTAGTTCCAGGTGGTGCTAGCCTCCACGACCTTGGCGGTCCGCTGTTCGGGGACCAGCCCCGCTGCGCCGAAGACCAGTTCCACGACCAGCCCGGCCGCCACCATGGTGGCGTAGAAGGTGGCCAGCAGGAAGCCGGCCATCCGCCAACCGTAGTACCTGCGGTAGATGTCCAGGATCGGCAGCACGATCAGGTCGGCGAAGATGAAGGCGATCACCCCGCCGAAGCTGATGCCGCCGTTCCACAGCACGGCGGCCAGCGGCACGTTGCCGATCGAGCACACGAACGACACCACCGCCACGACCGGGCCGACCAGCGGCCCCCACAGCTTGGCGAGCAGGGGATGGTCGACCAGGAAGAAGCCCTGCCAGAACGCCATGGGGACCCAGGCGGCCAGCGCGCCGGCGATCAGCAGGCCGCCCACGATATCGACCCACACCGAAGCCCAGTCCATCACGAAGTAGTGGCTGATGGCGGTGAACCCCTTGGCCGAGCGGACCCGCGACCAGATCGACCCCTCGGTGACGGCCATGTCCATGTCGGCGTGGCCCTCCATGCGACCTTGGACCCCACGGTCGGCCTGGCGTTTGGCCGCCTCGACCAGACGGCGGCGCAGGAACACCCGGAACACCAGGGCCAGGAACACGATCATGAGCGGCCCGCCGACGAACTCGGCCAGCGTGAACTGCCAGCCCAGCAGCACCGCCATGATGATGCCGAGCTCGATCACCAGGTTGGTGGAGGCGAGCTCGAACGCCATCGCCGCGGTGAAGTCGGCGCCCTTGCGAAAGATCGACCGGGCAAGCGCCACCGCTGCGTAGGAGCACGACGAGGAGGCAGCGCCTAGCCCGGAGGCGATGCACAGCGACCGGGGGGAGTCGTCGGGCAGCAGCCGGCTCATCTCGCCCTTGGAGACCACCGCCTGCACCACCCCGGACAGCGCAAAGCCGAGGATCAGCGCCCACAAGATCTCCCAGAACATCGCAAAGGCCAGACTGAGCGCGTGGCCGGCGGCGTCAAGCATGGTGCTCATGCTCGCGCAGCGTCGCAGTCGACGCGACGCCGCAGCTCGTCGTCTCCTGTGAGCTCGCCGGGATCGCGCAGATCCAGCTCGGCCCGGCCTGCGCCCGTTCCGGTTGGCGTGCCTGCGTGGCGCGTGGGCTTGCGGCCCGGCCATCCCAGCCCGGCGACATCCAGCGGCAGCCCCACGGCCAGCGGCGCCGCCCAGCACCAGGCCAGCGCCGTCATGCCGCCTGTCATCCCCTGCTCGGTCGTGTGCCCATCGCTCCTCGCGATCGGCAGCCAGTCGCCTGTCTCCTACACAACGTAGCAAACGGCTGCCACGCGGGATACGGGGACGAAGCGCCCGTAGTTCTCCCTGCCACAGGATCTTCTCCAAGAGGTAGGAGGCAGTCAGGAGGCATTGCCCGGAGCGCCGGGAGGCCGGTTCGGTGAGGACGAGGCGCCTGACCGGTGGCGCCCGCTGCTGGCCCTGGGAGGCCTGGCGGCCTGGCGGCCCGAGCACGTCGAGGACTGCTGTGTGCTGGAGGATGGCTCAGCCGACGACCGCGCTGGCCAGGCCCTGGCCGACGCACATGGCCAGGCTGATGGCAAGGATCACCCCGAGCAGTGACAGCAGGCAGGCCGCCAGGGGCGGCCGTCGGCGTGGGGGTTGGTCGCCGAGGAGCTGGGTGACCCGGGCGGGTCCCGCGCCGTCGAACCGGGCGCCGGCAGCCGGTGCGGCCGTTGCCGCCGTGGCCCGCAGCGCCCGGGCCAGCGGGGCCCGGCCGACCCGCGCGATCACGGCCCGGTCGGCGGCAAGCTCGGCGTCCTCGAGCCGGCTGGCCGACCACCAGCCGACCAGCGGCAGGTAGAACAGGACATCGGCTGCTGCCCGCCCGGCCAGGCGGCGCAACGGGTCACGGCGGCGGGCGTGTTCGGCTTCGTGGACCAGCACCGCGTCGAGCTCGTCGCCGGCCAGGGACGCGACCATGCCGCTGGTCACGAACACCCGTGGGCGCAGCAGCCCGGCGCAGAACGCTGACGACGCTGGGCTGTCGACGCAGACGACCTCGCCGGCGCCGGCCCGTCGCGCCGCGGCGACCAGCGCGTCGGGGCTGGGAAGCCGCGGCAGCCCGGCGACCTCCCGGGCGGCGCCAACGGCCAGCCAGGCGCCCCGCGCGGTCCAGGTCGCAAGGCCCAGCGCCGCGACGACGAGGACCGCGACCACCAGGCAGCCGGTCATGGTCATCTGCCGGCAGATGACCGGGCTGGAGTGCCAGGCCAGCCGTGCGGCGACCAGCCCGCCCACCAGGGCCAGCAGGGCCGGCCGCCCACGCAGCCAGCTCATCGCCCTTCGAGCTCCTCCAGTCGCCTGCGCTGCTCGGGGGTGAGGGCGTCCAGCCGGGCCGCGAACGCGGCCAGGGCGGCGTCGCCGTACCGGTCGATCACGTCCTTGGCCTCCCGGTGGCTGGCTGCGGCCAGGAACGCCTGCGGGCTACCCGCCGACCGGTAGTCGTAGGCGCGTTTGCCGAGGGTGGCGTCGGCGACCAGCAGGCCCTTGTCGGCCAGCCGCCGCAGGGTCGTCATCACAGTGGTGTAGGCGAGCTCCGACATATGGGCGCGCACGTCGCGGACGGCGAACGGCTCGGGGACCTGCCCGGTCCAGACCGCCCGCATGATGCGGGCCTCTAGCGGGCCGAGCAGGCCCAGAGCCCGGTCCAGACTGGCCGCGGGGTCTGGCCAGCCGGCTGTCACGGCCGCGCGTCCTCGAGGTCGGCGCGGCGCTGCAGGTACTCCTCGCGGGTGAGGTCGCCGCGGGCGTAGCGCAGGTCCAGCTCGGCCCGAGCAGGGCCCGGCCCCGCCGTCCCGCTGGGCGCGTTCGGCGGGCGGGTCAGGGCTCGGAACAGGGCAATCCCGCCGACGACGGCCAGCAGCAGCAGGGCGACTGCGAACGCGGCCCAGAACCAGGCCAGCGCGGTCATGCTGCCGCCCATCATGCCCCCGCCCATGCCCGACATCATCTGATACATCGCGTCGTGTCCCATGACTCCTCCTCACGACCAACGCTCTCACGACCAACGCCGCGGCCTAACTACTACCAGTCGGTAGTTGCTACTATCGTAGGGTAGTGAAGCTGATGACGCCACCGCGACAGCCGGGAGGCTGCACCGGCGGCGCGAAGGAGGACCCCCATGCCGAGCCACGTCAGCGCCGAGCGGGCGCAGCGGCTGCGCCGCTACTGGGACAAGCACGCCCGCAACTATGACAAGCAAATGGCCTTCTTCGAGCGAAGGTTGTTCGCCGATGGACGGCACTGGGTGTGCTCCCAGGCCAGCGGCGAGGTCCTCGAGGTCGCCATCGGCACCGGCCGCAACCTCCCCTACTACCCCGAGGGCGTCCTCCTGACCGGGATCGAGTTCAGCCCGGCGATGCTGGAGCTGGCCCGCCGCCAAGCCGACCAGCTCGGCCTTGAGGTGGACCTGCGACTTGGCGACGCCCAAGCCCTCGACCTGCCCGACGCCTGCTTCGACACCGTGGTCTGCACCTTGTCGCTGTGCGCCATCCCCGACGAGCGGCGTGCCGTCGCCGAGATGAAACGGGTCCTGCGGCCGGGTGGCCGGCTGCTGCTGCTGGACCACGTGGCCGGCGCGCCGCGCTGGGTGCGGGCGATCCAATGGCTACTGGAGCTGGTCACCCGACCGCTCGGCGAAGAGCACATGCGGCGTCGCCCGCTGCTGCAGGTGCAGGCCGAGGGGTTTGAGATCCAGCAACGCGAGCGCTCCAAGCTCGGCATCGTGGAGCGGCTCACGGCCCGCAAACCGTCTGAGCCGACCCCACGCTCCTGATAGCCCCGCAGCCCCACGGGCGCCGCGGGAGGGCAAGCGCCCGAGTGGCGATCGACTCCGCGGTCACCGCCCTGGTTTGGTAGCCAACGAGCATCCGTGGTAGGGGCGTTTCCTTGGCCAGGCGCCTCTGCGGCGAAGTATTCCGACAGGCGAGTCTGATCAACCAGACATCGTCGGCCATTGATCAGTGAGTCAACAGCACCTCAGCCGGGACGCAGAGAACCCGTCTCACACTGCTTGGGTGCCGCCAGCGGCGCCGGTGTCCGGGGTCAAGGGCTGATGTCGTTTCTGGTACGGGCTCATCTGTAGGTAGCAGGGCAAGCAGGGTCACTCGAGAGCACCACCCCCGTTCGAGGAGGGCTTGAGCCGGTCCTTCAGGCGGTAGCTGGGCCCGTTGATGGAGATCACGTCACTGTGGTGCAGCAGCCGGTCCAAGATCGCCGAGGCGAGCACGTCGTCGCCGAACACGCCGCCCCACTCGCTGAACGCCTTGTTGGAGGTGAGCAGGATCGAGCCGCGCTCATACCGGCGCGCGACGAGCTGGAAGACCATGTTGGCGTCGGGGCGGGCCAGCGGCAGATAGCCGACCTCATCGACGACCAAGACCGCGGGCTTGAGGTAGGTCTGCAGCTTCTTGGCGAACCGCCCGGTGGCCTCGGCCTCTTTGAGGTTTCTGACCAGGTCGTCGAGGGTGGTGAAATAGACCGAGTAGCCGGCCTGGCAGGCGGCGATCGCCAGCCCGACGGCCAGCATGGTCTTGCCGACCCCGGGTGGGCCGAGGAAGCAGACGTTGGCCTTGTGTTCGACGAACTCGAGGGTGGCGAGGTCGCGGACCTTGCGGGCGTCCAGGTCGGGCTGGAAGGCGAAGTCGAAGGTGTCCAGGCTCTTGTGGTGGGGCAGCCCGGACAGCTTCAGGGCGTTGTGGAACCGGCGGCCTTCGCGCACGCCGACTTCTTCCTCCAGGAGCAGGTCGAGGAAGTCCAGGTAGCCCATGGTGGCCTGCTCGGCTCGGGTGACCAGCGCGTCGAGGTTGCTGGTGAGGTTGGCGAGGTGGAGCCGTTCGGCGTGCTCGCGGATGCGGGTGGCGACCAGCTCGCTCACGACGGCACCCCCGCGAGCTGGTCGTAGACGGCAAGCCGCCGGTGGGCCACCAGGACCCTGGCGGCGGGTGAGTTCGCCCAGCCGGCGATCCCTGGCAGCTGGAGCTGGCCAGGCTCCGGGTCAGGAGGTGCGGTGAGCTCGCAGTCGCCGGCGCAGGGCGGCAGCGGCTGGGTGTCGGCACGGTCGGGGAGGCCGTCCCAGTGGGTCTCGTCCACCACCCAGCAGCCGCGCCCGGCCGCCCGCGGGTGGGTGGCGAGCAGCTGTTGTTCACCGCTGAGCGAGAAGATCGCCACCTCGGCCGGGGTGACCCGCAGCTCGACCCGGCCGCCGGGGCGCACCTTGCGCCAGGGCACCGAGTAGTGGCTGGCCTCGAACGAGATCAGCGCGTCCTTGCCGACCCGGCGGGTGTGCCGGTCACAGACCACGTAAGGCTGCTCGGGCAGCGGGCGGAGCGCGGCCCGGTCGCGTTCGGCGCGCACGGCGATGACCTCGCCGTGGGTGCGGTGGACCTGCGCGCGGCGGATCGGCAGCCAAGTGGCGAACGCGGCGTCCATCTCGGCCAGCGAGTCGAACGAACGCCCATCCAGGACATGGCTGCGAACAATCTCGACCTGCCGCTCCACTCGTCCCTTGGTCTCGGCTCGGCCGGGGGCAGCCAGCCAGATCGCGAACCCGTAATGCTCGGCGAACGCGACCGCCTCGGGGTGCAGCGGGGTGGCCTGCCCACGGCCCACGTGGCGGCGGACCACCGTCCTGGTCCGGTCGTAGACGATCACCGCGGGGACGCCGCCGAAGTGGGCGAACGCCCGCCGGTGGCAGTCCCAGAACGTGCCCAGGTCCTGCGACGCCGTGAAACAGCAGAACGGGTCGCGGGAATAGGCCAGCGTCATGTGGAAGCTGAAGACGTGCAGCGGCCCGGTCGCGGTCGCAAGCTCGCCTTCGTCGCCCCAGTCGACCTGCGCTTGGGCGCCGGGCAGGACCTCGAAGCGGCGGTGGAAGCCGCTCGGCTCGGGCTCCGAGGCGGCCACGCGGGCCCGGGCCTCCCGGACATAGACCTTCACGCGCTGGTAGTGGCCGGTGAAGCCGTGCTCGGCGACCAGCCGCTCATGGATCACCGAGGCCTTGAGCTTCGGCTGGCGGCGCAGCCAGGCGTCGATCAGGCCGGCGTATGGGTCGGTCTTGCGCCGGCCGGGTCCCCGTTTGGCTGGCGCCGGCGGCGCCGCCGGCGCGTCGGTCGAGAGGTAGCGCTTGACGGTGCGCCAGTCGTAGCCGGTCTCCCGGGCAATCTCCGCCCAGGTGGCCCCAGCGTCGGCCAGCGCCTTGAACGCGCGCAGTTCCATCCATTGCTCCTGCGAGAGGATCATGAGCTGCCATCCTCCGACTCGGCAGGTTGGTCCCTACCAGTCGGAGGATGGCCCTCACGATGGGCGAACGGAACAGCTCGCCCTCACCGACCTACACGTCAAGTCGTACGCGGAACGACATATGAAGGTGTACGCGGACAGCAGGCGACCCGGTCGACGCAAGCCCAGGTCCGTGCCCTGGCGGGCGGCACCAAGGGTGGGCGGGCTGGAGGCTGCGATTGCCGAGCTGGCCGCAGGCAAGGCAGCGACGCAGGCCGACGCGCAGCCGCAGCCAGGTCAGCAACGGGTGGGCGGACAGCGGGGCGGCCGGCACTGGGCTTCCGGCGAGAACGCCCAACCTCACAGGCGCCCGTGGTACGCCTGGCGTCCTCGCAATCCCGGCCTGCCCCGCTGCCCACCCACCCGGCCCGAGCTGCCGGGACCAGCCGTGCAGCAGCTCGGCCACCGTCCCGGCCCAGCGTGGCACCTCGTCGCCGCGGGTCCGGGTTGCCTGGATGGCCAGCTCGACCGCCCACGCGGCGGTCGCCGCGGCCACCCGCGCATCCAGGCCAGGCGCGGCAGCCGCGCCGGTCACGACGACGCCTCCCCGTCGGCGTCGTTGCCAGGGTCCTTGCCGGCCGTGGCGTGGGTGAGTGCGGCTTGCCTGCTCAAACGCCGCCAGATGCCTGGCGGCCTGCTCGGCGTCGCCGGCCCGTAGCGCGGCCGCCAGCGCGTCGGCCACACCCACCGCCAGCCGGGCAGCACGCAGCTGGTCCAGCAGCGTCTGTCCGGTCGTGGGCGGCTTGGGTGGTGGGGACGGCGGGGCGGCTGGCAACCCCATGCCCGCGAGCATGCCCCCAAGGAACGTACCGTGCGTTCCTGCCACGCAGACCAGCAACCTGACGAAGCACTCCGAGATCCCTGACAGTCCGCGTGAGGCCCTGCTGACGCAGCTCTGCCTCCACTCGTCGGGCTAGCTCCACATCTCCCGTTGTCGCCATCTGCGGTTACTCCTGATGCTTGCCTGCCTGGATGACGGAGGGAGGCGTCGGTCAGGTTTCGCTGGCCCGTAGCGCGTCCCGCATCGAGCGGACACGGCGCCATTCGTTGGGACAGGAC
>DASYUT010000200.1 GCA_036000965.1 Actinomycetes bacterium | reverse complement strand
GGGGATCCGCGGAGTCACCCCTTCTCGCTTCACGCGAGCCGCGTGGCCCACAGGTCGTCGACGGCGATGGCCTGCCCCGAGCGGAGGCCGCGCACCCTCACGTCGACGCCGAGCACCGAGCCGGGGCGCTCGACCGCGCGCTCCACGGCGATCCTGTGCCAGTCCGAGTCCCGGAGCAGGTACTCGGTACGGTTGACGATCACCCGGCCGTCCTTGCGCTCGTACAACCGGACCTCGGCGGCCAGCCCCGGACGGCCGCGCACCATGACCGTGGCCCTCCAGCGGCTGCCGAGCGCGGGCGCGTGGGCAAGGTCCAGCCACATCCCGGGCGGACCCGGCCCCCCGCCGGTGGCCCGCAGCAGCAACGCCCACTGGCCGCTGGCGCCGCCGTGCACGCGCTGGCACCGGGTGCCCGGCCGGTCCCGCATGCGGCCCTGGCCGGTCTCGAAGCCGCCGTCGCGGACCAGCGGCTGCCCGGCCACCGGCGGCTGGGCCCGCAGCCCCAGCGTGCTCGGCAGCCCTCCGCTCGTGCTGGCCACCGTGGTCTGGGACGGCGCGGCAGCGGCCGGGGCCTTGCGCAGCCCAGGCACGCCCGACCGCTGGACCGCCTGGAAGACGGCAGTGACGCCGAGCGCCACCACGGCCACCAGCAGCAGCCCGGCGAAGACCACCGACCGTACCTGGGTGGGCCTGGGCGCCCGCCGGGTGACGGCCAGATGTCGCGGGAGTGGCGCGGCGGGCCCGTCCAGTTGGTCGGCGTCGCGGGCGGACGAGAGAGAGGCGCCGCGCGCGGACGAAAGGTGAGCGTCGCGGGCGGGCGCGAGACCGGCGTCGCGGGCGGGCGAGAGACCGGCGGCCCGCTCCCGGTCGCCGGACGATCGGGAGCTACCGCCCGCCATCGCAGGGTAGCCCGAGCCGTGCGCGACCCGGCTGCGGTCCTCGCTCGCCATCGAAAGGTCTCCCTCTCACGCTGAACCGCGCTTGGACCAGCCCTCGATCCGACACGGAGCCGTTGCCCACGCAACGCTACTATCCCGCAAAGGACGGCGCTATCCCCCATTTGCGACCGGTTCGACGCATTTGGGGGTGAACCGCGTGAAGCGACCGTCAGGCCGGTTGGCGGTCCCCGGGCAGCGCGTTGGTCACCGGCCCGAGGACGCTGGCCCGGTCGAGCCGGAGCCGGTCGCCGGTCATCGACTGCAGCTCGGTGAGCGCGCCCACGAGCGCCTGGCGGGCGGCCAGAGCCCGGGCGGCGATGGCGGGCGCGACGGTGGCGTACGAGGGGGCGAACGCGAACCCGCAGAAGGGGCAGCGGAAGCCGTCAGCGGGCTCGGTGAGCTGGTCGAGCAGCAGCTCCCGACCGCAGGAGGCGCAGTGGGCGGCGATGCTCAAGACGCGGCCCCCTCCACGTTGGCGTCCTCTTCCAGCAGGCGGCGGGCCGCCTCGGCCAGCGCAAAGGGGTCCACGGGCCGGTTGACCAGGGCGTCCGCGCCGCACCAGCGGCCCAGCCACTCGTCCTGCATGCGCTCGAGGATGAGGATCACCGGACAGGCCAGGTCGGGCTCGGCCTTGAGGTCCCTGGTCAGGCCGAAGGCGCCATAGGGCGACACCCCGACCTCGACGACCACGAGGTCGGGGAACTCCGCCTCGGCGATGGCGATCGCGTCATTACCGTCGGCCGCCTCGAGGAACTCGGTCTCGTCCCCGTCCACCTCGAGGCGCTCCAGCGCGAGCCGCAACCGGTCCCGGAAGGACTCCTCGGAGGCGACGAGCAGGATCTTTGCCACGGCTGCGCTCCCGTCAGGGACGGCGTTGGGTGTCGACCCGAGTCTATCGGGAAACCAGCGCTGCGCGGCAGCGGTGCAGGCCGGCGTCCGTGGCCGGCCGCCCGCCGGTCAGGGATGCGCCCGCTCGGCCTCGGCCAGCATGGCGTCCACGGCGCTGAACAGCAGGGACGGGTACCAGGCGCCGTCGCGGCGCAGGGCGACCACGGCCGGGACGGGCTCGCGTGACCCGGGCCGGCTGAGCGGGGTGGCCTTCTTCCCCGGCGAGCCGCTCGCGACCACCGTGCCGCCGGTCAGGTGGACCTTGGTGACGCCGTCGGCGACCGCCTCGCTCCGCAGGGTGAGGCCCTGGATGCGGACCTTGCTGCCGGGCCGCCCGCCGAGCAGGGCGTCAGGGCTGGACAGCCCAGCCCGGGCCAGCAGCGGCTGCGAGTACGCCTCGACGACCCGGCGCTCCTCGGGCAGCAGGCGCTCCCAGACCGCGGCGAGGGTGCCTGCACCGAGCGTGTCGGCCAGCCCGCGCACGGCCGCCTCGGGCGACGGGGCACCCTGGCCGCCGGGAGAGCCAGCCAACCCGGCGTAGTCGACCGTCCCGGCCTTGCTCGAGAGCCGGGCCCACTCCGCCGCCGAGGCCAGCAGGGACACGTACCAGCGGCCATCGGATCGCAGCGTGACCAGCCGGGGGAACGCCAGCCCGCCCTTGGACTGCTCGGCCAGGCGGCGCCTGGCCTCCTCGACCGGCAGCTCGAGCTTGACGCCGCCGGGCTGCGTCACCCCGATCGTGCCGCCGGCCAGCTCCAGCACGGCCACGCCGCCGGCGCCCGCGACCTGCCGGAAGCGCAGGTCGCGGGCTGTCAGGTCGGCCAGGCCAAGCTGGCCCCCGGAGGCGGACCCGGCGCCTCCCTGCCGCTTGGCCGCCGCTCTGGCCAGCCGTTCCCCGTACAGGTCCACGAGCTGGCGCTCCTCGCCGTCGAGGTAGCCCGCGGCCCGGTCGAGGTCCTGCCGGTCGAGGGCGGTGAGCAGGCCCGAGGCGGCCGCCTCGGGCGAGCCGGCGCCCGCCCGAGCCGTGACGGTGCGGGCCGCGAACAGGCCGACCCCGCCGAACAGCAGCAGCACGCCCATGAGCGCGGCGAGCAGGCCGGGCCCGAAACGGCGGCGGGCGGGTGGCGGCACCGGCGCCGGCGCCCACCCGGCCATGGCCGGGTGCCAGGGGGCCTCGGTGGGCCGCCCGGGCGCGGTGACGGTAGAGGTCGTGGCCTGGGCGCCCGACGGGCTCAGCTCGGCCCCGCACGAGCTGCAGAAGCGGCTGCCGGCCGGGGTCGGTCGGCGACAGGAGGGGCAGTTCATGGTGTCGCTCCCGCAAGTCGGTGCGGCGATGGTCGGCGCCGCCTCTCAAGCATAGCCGCCGGGCGGCCTGTGTGGGCCGGGTGCGCCGGGAGGGCGGGTCAAGCGGCCCGGCCCGGGCGCCGACAACGCGTGCAGCACCTGTCCGTGGAGGTCACCTGTGCCGGTCCCCCACTCCCGTTTGTGTCGCGCCGCGGTCGCGGTCCTGCTCGCCGGGTTGCTGGTCGCGCCGGCGGCGCGGGCCACCCCCGGCCCGTCCCCGGAGGTCGGGCGGATCGACCGGACCCCGGCGGGGGCCACGCCCATCCAGCGCCGGGTCGACCGGGCCCGGGCGGAGGCAACGCGCATCCAGCGGCGGATCGACCGGCTCCACACCGAGGTCGAGATCCTGGCCGAGGCGCACGCCGCCAACGCCGAGCGGCTCGACGCGGTGATCCGGGCCTCCGTCGCCCACCAGCGCGAGCTGGCCGAGGGCGAGCTGGAGCTCGAGGCGGCCCGCGCGAGCTTCGACGACCAGGTGCGCTCGCTCTACATCAACGGGCCCATGGCCCCGTTCGAGCTGCTGCTGGTGGTCCAGGACGGCCACGAGCTGGCGGTGGCCAGGCGGGCGGTGGACCGCTCGCTGGACGCCGGCCGGCACGCCGTCGCCCAGGTGCGCCAGCGCACCGACCGGGTGACGGCCCTGGTCGCCGAGCTGCAGTCGACCCAGGCCGAGGTCCTCGCGGTGCGCCGCCGGCTCGCCGCCCAGCGCTCGGGCATCGAGCGCCGGCTCGCCCTCCAGCGCGAGCTGCTGGCCGGCGCCGAGCGCCACGTGCGGCGGCTGGTCGCCGAGGCGCGCGCGCGCGAGGAGGCGGCCAGGCGGGCCGTCCTGGCCACGGCCGCGGCCAGAGCCCGCGCCCTGGGCCTGGACGGCTTCGCGACTGCCCCACCCCCCACGGCCGCGGCCGCAACCGCCGTCGAGGCCGCGCTCGCCCAGGTCGGCAAGCCGTACCGGTGGGGCGCGACCGGCCCTGACGCGTTCGACTGCTCCGGGCTCGTCGGCTGGGCCTGGGGCCGGGCCGGCACCCCGCTGCCACGCACCTCGCGCCAGCAGTGGTCGGCGGGCGCCCACGTCGAC
>DASYUT010000199.1 GCA_036000965.1 Actinomycetes bacterium | reverse complement strand
GATTGACGTGCCGACCCACACCGAGCTGGCCAGCTTCATCTGGTCGGTGGCAGATCTGCTGCGCGGCGACTACAAGCAGTCCGAGTACGGCAAGGTGATCCTGCCGTTCACGGTGCTGCGCCGCCTCGACTGCGTGATGGCACCAACCCGGCAGGCCGTGTGGGACAAGGCCGCCAAGATCAAGGTGGAGAACAAGGACGCGATCCTGTACAGAGCTGCCGGCCTCCGCTTCTACAACCTGTCGCAGCAGAGCTTCGCGACGATCGGCGGCGACCCTGATCATGTCGTGGGGAACCTCAACGACTATCTCAACGGGTTCTCCGCCAGCGCCAGGGAGATCCTGGAGAAGTACGACTTCCACAGCCAGATCGCCAGGCTGGACGCGTCCAGCCTGCTCTACAAGATCGTCCAGAAGTTCGCTGAGATCGACCTGAGCCCGCAACGAGTCGACAGCCACCAGATGGGCTACGTCTTCGAGGAGCTGATCCGGAAATTCTCCGAGCTGTCGAACGAGACGGCCGGCGAACACTTCACCCCGCGCGAGGTCATCGAGCTGATGGTGAACCTCCTGCTCGCCCCGGACGGTGACACGCTCACCCAGCCTGGGAAGGTCATCAACATCCTCGACCCCGCATGCGGCACCGGCGGCATGCTCTCCGCCGCCGCGGAGCACATCACCTCACTGAACCCGAACGCGGAGGTCTTCCTGTTCGGGCAGGAGCTCAACGCGGAGTCCTACGCCATCTGCCGCTCCGACCTGATGGTCAAGGACCAGGACCCGAGCAAGATCATCCTTGGCAACTCCTTCAGTGCCGACGGGCACCGCCACCGCACCTTCGACTACCTGCTCTCCAACCCGCCGTTCGGCGTGGAGTGGAAGAAGGTGCAGGAACCCGTCGAAGACGAGCACAGGGATCTCGGTCACGCCGGCCGGTTCGGCGCAGGCCTGCCGCGCATCAACGACGGCTCGTTCCTGTTCCTCCAGCACATGATCTCCAAGATGAAGCCGGTGGAACCAGACGGCACGGGCGGGACCCGGCTGGCGATCGTCTTCAACGGCTCCCCGCTCTTCACCGGAGGCGCCGGGTCCGGCGAGTCCGAGATCCGCAGGTGGGTCCTTGAGAACGACTGGCTGGAGGCGATCGTCGCCCTGCCGGACCAGCTCTTCTACAACACCGGCATCTCCACGTATTTCTGGATCGTCACCAACCGCAAGGATGCCGCCCACAGGGGCAAGGTGGTGCTGCTCGACGCCCGCGAGTACTGGGCGAAGATGCGCAAGTCCTTGGGCGAGAAGCGCAAGCTCGTCACCAAGGAGCAGATCCGCCAGACCACGGAGCTCTACGGTGACGCCCTGGCCGCCGCGGACGACCCTGACCACCCCGGGCACGCCAAGGTGAAGGTCTTCGCAAACGAGGACTTCGGCTACCAGCGCATCACCGTTGACCGCCCGCTCCGCCAGCGCTTCGAGGTCACCGAGGAGACCCTAGCGGCACTTGCCGTCGTGAAGCCATTGGCCAAGCACGCCGACCGCGACGCACTCATCGACGCCTTCAAGCCGCTGCTCGGCACCGTCTGGTGGACGAAGAAGGACGCCAAGAACGCGCTGCTGGACGCTGCGGCCGAAGCCGGGGTGCCATGGCCGGCCGCGACGACCGAGAAGGCGATCTGGGGCGCGGTCGCAGTCAGCGACCCCGAGGGCGAGCTGCAGACCAAGAACGGCAAGCTGCTACCCGACCCCGACCTGCGCGACTACGAGAACGTGCCGCTCACCGAGGACATCGACGAGTACTTCGCCCGCGAGGTCCTGCCCCACGTCCTCGACGCCTGGATCGCCAACATCAAGGATCCGAAGACCGGTGTGACGAGCCGGGCGAGGATTGGATACGAGATCCCGCTCACCCGCCTCTTCTACGTCTACAAGCCACCCCGGCCTCTGGCCGAGATCGACGCCGAACTCAGGAAACTCGAGTCTCAGATCCAGATCCTCCTTGGGGAGGTGACGGGGTGAGTTGGGAGTCGAAGACTCTTAGAGGAGTCGCGGAAGTTGTGATTGGCCGACAGCGAACTCCTCAGCATGCTGATGGTCCATATATGGTTCCGTACCTGAGAGCCGCAAATGTAAGGGATGGTCAGCTCGACCTTACCGACGTCATGTCGATGAACTTCAGCCCTTCAGAGCAGCAAATCTTTCCCCTCCGCCCCGGCGATGTCCTCGTTACTGAGGGTAGCGGCAGTCTTTCGACCGTGGGGGCATCCGCAGCATGGAGTGGCGAACTCCTCGGAACGGTTTGTTTCCAGAACACGCTTCTCCGCATGCGTCCTAAGCAGAATGCGCTCAATGGCCGCTTCCTCCAGTGGTGGGCTAGGGCCGCTTTCGCTAGTGGCTTGTTCGCCTCCGTCGCGACGGGCGCCAACATTTACCACCTCAGCGCGGAGCGAGTACGTGCACTGCCTCTTCGCGTCCCATCCCTCGATGAGCAGCGCCGCATCGCCGACTTCCTCGATGCCGAGACCGCGCGATTGGACCGGATGGCGGCGCTTCAGCAGGCGGTCGCGAGCAAGCTTACAGAGCGCGAAGTTGCTCTACTCGACTGGGAGATTGACAGGCTGGCGGACGCCTATGGGTTCATGCCGTTCAGACGATTCATCCAGCGAGTCGAGCAGGGTACCAGTCCTCAGTGTGACAACGTCGAAGCCGCTGACGATGAGTGGGGCGTCTTGAAGGTGAGCGCCGTCAAGGACGGCACCTTCCAACCCACTGAGAACAAGCTGTTACCTCCTGATGTCCCGCCGGCTAGGCAGTACGAGGTCAAGGACGGAGATCTACTGGTCACGCGCGCCAACACCCCCGTCCTAGTTGGGGCCGCGACGGTCGTTCGGCAGTCGCGTCGTAGGCTTCTTATTTGCGATAAGATCTTCCGCATCGACGTATCGTCTGACTTGAACAAAGAGTTCTTGGTTCATGTCGCGCGTGGGACTAGAATCCGGGTATTGTGTGCTGCGGCATCGCATGGCACGTCGCAGTCGATGGCGAACCTGAAGGTGGACGAGATCAAAAGGTGGCCAATACCCGCTGTGCCGCTTTTAGAGCAGCGGCGGCTGGCTGACCTGATCGATGAACGCCGTGCACAGGTGAGCGAGCTTCGAACGGCAATTGATACCCAACTTGCCCTGCTTGCGGAGCGGAGGCAGGCGCTGATCACGGCGGCGGTGACGGGGCAGATGGATGTGACGACGGCGAGGCGGGTGACCGCGTGATTGCGAGGCCGATTCCTTGGGTCAATCGGGTCCAGGTGGCCAACTACAAGAGCATTGCCGCGTGCGATGTGCGGCTTGGACCGCTTACCGTGCTGGTCGGGCCGAACGGGGTGGGCAAGAGCAATTTCCTGGACGCGCTCGCATTCGTCGCCGACGCCGTGGCAACCACGCCGTACCAGGCGATCGACTCCCGTGGCGGGCTTCCGGAGATCCTGCGGCGGGTGCCCGAGCCGACGGGGTCATTCGGCATCACGCTCGACGTCACCGTGCCATGGGGACCGACGCCGGAGCAGTGGGCGCGCGGCACGTACGGTTTCGAGATCGCCCCGAGGCAACAGCGAGGCCAACGCCCCTTCGAGATCGTGTGGGAGGAGTGCAGGCTGCGATGGAACGACAAGGAGATCGGCTTCCGCGCCGACCGCGGGCAGGTGTCGGACCCGTCGCTGACCTCCGGGCCGCTCGAGGTTGCGCCGGACCGGCTGTACCTGCAGGCGGCGAGCGCCCGCCCGGACTTCGCTCCGTTGGCTGGGCTTCTTTCGGGCATGTCGTTCTACAACTTCGCGGCCGAGTCGCTGCGGCAGCTTGAGCCCCAGTCGGTGGGGGCGCCGCTTGGCGCGAGCGGTGAGCATCTCGGCGATGTCCTTGGCGCCATCGCGGACGAGTTTCCTGCGGTGAAGCAGCGTGTCGACAGCTACATGGGTGCCATCGCACCCGACCTGGAGAGTGTCGACCGACGCTTCGAAGGCAGCTACGTGACCGTCGAGGTACACAACCGGACGGGGCTTGACGGCGACCCGGTGGTGTTCGGCCCCGATGCGGTGTCGGACGGGACGATCCGCGCAGCTGCCGCGTTGGCGGCGCTGTTCCAACCGGCCGTCCTCGACGGCCGGATCTCGCTGGTCGGCATCGAGGAACCCGAGGTCGCCTTGCACCCGGCAGCGGCCGGGGTCTTGTTCGACGCGTTGACCGAGGCGAGCGAGCAGGTGCAGGTCCTCGTGACGAGCCAGAGCGCCGACCTGCTCGACCGTGACGACCTCGACCCTTCGATCGTGCGCGCAGTCGCCAGCGTGCGGGGGCTAACGGTCATCGGCGATGTGAACCCGGCGAGCCTGCGGGCACTCCGCGAGCGCCGATTCACCGCCGGGGAGCTGCTGCGGGCGGGCCAGATCAGCCCCGACATGCCGGCTGCAACCGAGTCCTCCCCGGTGCGCGGGTGATGCCCAACACGAGGAAGGCGACGATCGCATGCATCGTCGAAGGCCACGGTGAGGTGCAGGCGCTTCCGCTTCTCCTTCGCAGGGTCGCGGCCGAGGTGGACCCGGGCGTCTACTTGGTCGTACCGTCTCCGTATCGCGTCAACCGTTCCGCTCTGCTCAGGCCAGGCATACTGGAGGAAGTGGCGCGGATCCAAGGAAACCGAGTGACAGGTACGGGTGGCGTACTCCTGCTCATCGACGCGGACGACGACTGCCCGGCCGACCTTGCTCCGGAGCTGTTGGTGAGAACCATGACGGCGCAGCCCGACGGCAGGGTGGCCGTAGTGCTTGCAAACCGCGAGTTCGAGGCATGGTTCCTGGCAGCCGCACCGTCGCTCGCGGGGCACCGTGAGCTCCCTGAGGTGCTCGAGGCGCCACAGGACCCTGAAGCGATCCGGGGAGCCAAGGAGTGGCTCGGAGCGAAGAGGGCAGGTAGGCCCTACAAGGAGACCTCCGATCAAGCCGCGTTCGCCGCGGTCTTCGACATGAAGGCGGCGCGGGAGAAGTCCCCGTCCTTCGACAAATTCTGGCGGGAAGCCGAACGATTGCTCCGTGGCTGATAACGAGGGGACGCGATGAACGCTATCTACACCGAGGCGCGGTTCGAGGACGCGGTCGTGGCGTCGCTGCACGCCTCTGGCTGGGAGAAGGGCCTGGCCGACTTCTACCGTCCTGAGCTTGGGCTCGACACCTCCGAGCTGTACAGGTTCATCGGTGCGACCCAGGCCAAGGAATGGGGTAACTATTCAGGGGCTTGGGGTCGCCTTGTGGGCGGGTTGACTGCGTGGGGGGTTGTGGGGTAGCTCTCCGGTAGGCCCATGGGCAAGCGGGCGTGACCGCTCGACGTGCCGGAGGCCGTGACCTGCTCCCCGATCCTGACGTTGACGTGACCGTTGCTGTCCAGGCGGCGGTCATTGTGGAGCTGCGGGCGGTCAACGCCGAGCAGGCCCGTGTGATCGATGCGTTGCAGGCGCGGGTGGCCGAGCTGACGCTCCAGCTCGGCAGGCACTCGGGGAACTCGTCGAAGCCACCGTCGTCCGACGGGCTCGGCAAGCCGCCCGCGCCCAGGCGGGAGCGGCGTGGTGGGGGCCGCAAGCCCGGCAAGCAGCCCGGCGCGCCCGGCGCGCACCTGGCCCAGGTGCCCGAGCCTGACGAGGTCGTGGCCCATCGGCCGGTGGCGTGCGGGGGGTGCGGTGGGGACCTGACGCTGGCGCCGGTGGTCGGGGTGGAGGCCCGGCAGGTCTTCGACCTGCCCGAGGTGCGGCTGTGGGCGACCGAGCACCGCGCCGAGCGGCGCCTGTGCGGGTGCGGGCACGTCACCGCGGCGGGGTTCCCTGCCCAGGCGCGCGCGGCGGCATGCTACGGCGCTGGGGTGCGGGCGCTGGCGGTGTACCTGGGCGTGTGGCAGCACCTGCCGGTCGAGCGGGCCGCGGGGCTGCTGGCCGATGCGCTGGGCGTGCCGGTCAGCACCGGGCTGCTGGCCGGGCTTGCGGCCGAGGGCGCGGCCGGGCTGGAGCTGAGCGGGTTCACCAGGGCCGTCTGCGCGCAGCTCGCCGCCGCCGAGGTCGCCCACTTCGACGAGACCGGCGCCAGGGTCGCCGGGCGGCTGCACTGGGTCCACTCGGCCTCGACCGCGCTGCTGAGCTGGTTCACGGTCCATCCCAAGCGGGGTGTCGAGGCGATGGACGCCGCGGGGGTCCTACCGGGGTTCACCGGGGTGGCGGTGCACGACGGCTGGGCGCCGTACTGGCGCTACCCCAACGCCACCCATGCGCTGTGCGTGGCGCACCTGCTCCGGGAGCTGGACGAGGCCGCCGCCGAGCCCGGCCAGGGGTGGGCTGGCGAGATGGCCGAGTGGCTGTCGATGGCGTGCGGGCAGGCCGCAACGGCCCGTGCTGGCGGTGCCGACCGGCTGGACGCCGCTGTCCTGCAGGGATTGCAGGGCCGCTACGAGCAGATCCTCGCCAAGGGCCACGCCGCCAACCCCCCCACGCCACGCTCGCCGGGCCAGCGCCGCCGGCCCAAGCGCCCGCCCGCGGTGTGCCTGCTGGAACGGCTGGACATCCACCGTGACGAGGTCTGCCAGTTCCTCAAAGACCTGCGGGTCCCGCCCACCAACAATCTGGCAGAGCGCGACATCCGCATGGTCAAGCTCCAACAGAAGATCGCGGGGTGCTGGCGGACCCTGGACGGCGCACAAGCGTTCCTCACCGTGCGCTCCTACGTCTCGACCGCGCGCAAGCACGGCGTCAACCCTCTGGCGGCCCTGCGCCAGCTGTTCGAGGGCAACGCCTGGCTACCCGCCACGTCACCCTGAATAGTTACGGAATGGGAGCGGCTGATCGTGGCGCACGGCGGCGCCAACGCGGCGCAGGCGGAGTTCGCGAGGCTGGTCGCCAAGGAGATCGACGACCGTGGCGCGCTGGACGTGCTGCGGCACGGGGTGAAGGACCGGGGTGTCACGATAAAGCTGGCGTACTTCCGTCCGAGCCACACGCTCGCGCAGGGCGCCTTGGACAACTACAAGGCCAACCGGCTCACGGTGATGAGGCAACTGCACTACTCGATCCGGGACCCGCACAAGTCTCTCGACCTGGTGCTCTTCCTCAACGGTGTTCCCGTTGCCACGGCCGAGTTGAAGAACCCGCTGACCGGTCAGACCGTCGAGCACGCGAAGGCACAGTACCGCCAGGACCGGGATCCCAAGGAACTCCTCTTCGCCCGCCGTGCCCTCGTCCACTTCGCGGTGGACCCGGACCTGGTCTTCATCACCACCCGGCTGGCCGGGGCGAAGACGCGGTTCCTGCCGTTCAGCACCGGCTCGGATGGCCCGGGCCGCTCGGGCGGGGCTGGCAACCCGCCGGCCGCACCCGGCTACTACCGGACCTCCTACCTGTGGGAGCAGGTATGGCAGCCGGACTCCTGGCTCGACCTGATCCACCGGTTCCTGCACGTCGAGGACGAGAACGCCAAGAGGGGCCGGGCCCCGGTGTCCCGGCGCGGTGACGCCCACGCCAAGCCGCTGATCTTCCCCCGGTTCCACCAGTGGCACGCGGTCCGGGAGCTGACCACCCACGCCGCGTCCCACGGTGCCGGTACCAACTACCTGGTCATGCACTCGGCCGGGTCGGGCAAGTCGAACACGATCGCGTGGCTGGCGCACCGGCTCTCCTCGCTGCACACCCCCGAGGGCCTGGTCGCGACCGACGCGGCGGCACGCGAGGGGCGGCTCGGTCCCAACCAGCCGGTCTTCGACAAGGTGATCGTGATCACCGACCGCAGGGTGCTGGACCGGCAGCTGCAGGACACGATCTACCAGTTCGAGCATGTCTCCGGGGTGGTGCAGCGGATCGACGAGAGCTCCGAGCAGCTGGCCCAGGCCCTGTCGGGGCAGACCGCGCGGATCGTCATCACCACGCTGCAGAAGTTCCCGTTCGTCCTGGACAAGGTCTCAGGGCTTGGCGACAAGCGGTACGCGGTCATCATCGACGAGGCGCACTCCTCGCAGTCCGGGGAGTCCGCCGCGGCGCTCAAGCGTGTGCTCGGGCGGCTCGGCAGCGACGACGTCGATGACGACGGCGACCCGCTGACCGCTGCCGCGCTGGCCCGGGGCCGCCACCCGAACCTGTCGTACTTCGCCTTCACCGCGACGCCGAAGGCCAAGACGCTGGAGCTGTTCGGCACACCGCACCCGGTCACCGGGGTGATGGAGCCGTTCCACACCTATTCGATGCGGCAGGCGATCGAGGAGGGGTTCATCCTCGACGTGCTGCGCAACTACCTGACCTACCAGACGTACTGGCGGCTGCGGAACGCCGCGGCGGACGAGGCGGACCGGCAGGTCGACCCGCGCAAGGCGAAGGCGAAGCTGGTGCGCGCCGCGGAGCTGCACCCGACCTCGCAGGAGCAGCGTGCGCAGATCATCGTCGACCACTTCCGCACGCACGCCATGGGACGGCTGGGCGGCCGGGCCAGGGCGATGGTGGTGACCCGCTCCCGGGAGCACGCGGTCAAGCTCTACCAGGCGATCCGGTCGTACATCGCCAAGCGGGAGCTCACCGGCTGCGCGACGCTGGTCGCGTTCTCCGGCACGATCACCCTCGACGGGATCGACTACACCGAGCCGAAGCTCAACGGCTTCCCCCGAGAGCGTGCTGCCGTCCCGGTTCGAGTACGTGAAGGCCGACGACCCGCATGCGGCAACCCGTGACCAGCAGGAGTACCGCATCCTCGTCGTCGCCGAGAAGTACCAGACCGGCTTCGACCAGCCGCTGCTGACCACCATGTACGTGGACAAGCCGCTGGTCGGTGTGGCCGCCGTGCAGACCCTGTCCCGGCTCAACCGCATCCATCCGCTCAAGAGCCAGGATGACGTGTGCGTGCTCGACTTCGCCAACGCGCCCGGGGAGATCCAGACAGCGTTCGAGCCGTACTTCGAGCAGGCGCTCGCCGAGCCGACCGACCCGAACCTGCTCTACGTCAAGGAGCGGGAGCTCAAGGGGTACCAGTTGCTCGTCGACTCGGAGATCACCGCGTTCGCCGAGGCGTACCTGGCGGCGGCACCCGCCTCGGCGACCCAGAACCAGCTGGAGCGATCGCACGCCCAGCTCTACCGGCTCACCGACCCGGCCCGCGACCGCTACGCGGCGCTCGCCGACTCCGAGCTGGACACTGCGGAGGAGTTCCGCGCGGCGCTCAACGACTACGTCCGCGCGTACGGCTTCCTCTCCCAGGTCGTCGGCTACGGCGATCCGGAACTGGAGGCGCTCTACCTCTACGGGAGGTTCCTGTGGAACCGGTTGCCACGCCGCCAGGACGCGGGCGTGGACATCGGCCAGGTCGACTTGACCCATCTGCGGATCGTCAAGACCGGTGAGGGCGACGTCAGCCTTGCGCCTGAGGGCCAGCGGATGCTGCCCGGGTTCGCCCACGACGCCGGCCGGGTCGCCCACGATGCCGAGGATATGCCGCTCGCCCAGGTGATCGCGGAGGTCAACAAGGAGTACGGGCTCGACCTGGGCACCGCCGACCAGGTCCTGTACGGCCAGATGATCGTCGCCGCGGCCGAGGACCCAGTCGTGGCGCAAGCAGGGCTCGCCAATGACCTCGACAAGTTCGGGCAGGTCTTCGACAAGCACCTGGAGCGGGTGGTCATCGAACGGGCCGAAGCCAACGAGACCCTGGTCCAGCGATTCTTCGACGACCCCGCGTTCCATGAGGTGTTCACCCAAGTCGCGCGGAAGCAGTCGTACGACTTGATCCGCCGCCCGGCAAGGCGGGAGGCCGAGCGGCGGCTGCACCAGACCGGCGGGAGCGGTAACGTCCCGAACGTCGCGACAGGGGCCTGACCACCCGATGGTCGCTTGATCCGCTTGGTGAGCTGAAGCGCTGTGACCGAGACGACGTGGAGCGTACCCGACCGAGTGATCGCCGGGCGCTACCAGCTCGATCATCCGATCGGTCAAGGCGGCATGGGTGAGGTGTGGGCCGGTTACGACCTCCGCCTCGACCGGCGAGTCGCGGTCAAGCTGATGAAACAGCCCAGCGGGTCAGCCATCGCGCCGGCAGGCCAGGCCGGCGCGGCTGCCGACTCGGTCCTCGCCGAGCAGGCGGCGGCCGCCGAGAACGCACGCCAGCGGTTCCTCCGGGAGGTGCGCATCACGGCCGGGCTGGCCCATCCCGGGATCCCAGCCGTCCACGACACCGGCATCGACGAGGCGACCGGCGAGCTCTTCCTGGTGATGCAGCTGCTCACCGGTGCCGAACTGGCCGACCTCATCGCCGAGCACGACTACCACGAGAACGCGCCGCCGGTCGGCTGGGCCGCCGCCGTCGCGGCGCAGCTGGCTTCCGTCCTCACCGAGGTCCACCGGATCTCGGTCGTCCACCGCGACATCAAGCCGCGCAACCTGTTCATCACCCCCGGTGGGATCGTGAAGGTGCTCGACTTCGGCGTGGCGGCGCTGCTCGGCGCCGGCGAGATCACCAGGCTCACGATGGCTGGCCAGACCGTGGGCACGCCCCCGTACATGTCACCCGAGCAGACGCTCGCCAATGCGGTCGGACCAGCCACCGACCTCTACGCGCTCGGCTGCGTGCTGCACGAGACGCTCACCGGCCACCCGCCGTTCCAGGCCACCGGCGGGATGTCGGTCCAGTGGCACCACGTCCACACCCCGCCCATACCTGTCAGGACCCTGCGACCGGACGTACCGGAGCCGATCGAAACCCTTGTCCTCGCGCTGCTGGCCAAGAGCCCGGAACAGCGACCTGACGCGGGCGACATCTACGAGACGCTCTTGCCCTACGCCCGGACCAGCACCTCCGGCGTCGTTCGTGACGAACTGGATCCGACCCGCCCCTTCACCCGGCCGATGGCGGCGACCCCGCGCCGCGACGCGCCGGCACCCGTGCCGCTGGAGTCGGCCAGCCTCGCGCCGCTGTCGGAGAGCGAGGCCGACGCCGCAACGGCCCAGGCGGAGGAGCTCGCCAAGGCCGGCCACTTCGCCCGGGCCACCGACGTGCTCTTGGCGGCGATTGCACGATGCGGCAGCGGCGACGTCCTGGCGGCCGAGCTCCGCTTCAGCCTGGCAAACGTCCTCTTCGTGGCCGGTTCATACCGGCGCGCCCTGGCCGAGTTCCAAGCAGCTGGAGCCCAGTTCACCGAGCGGTACGGAGCTGGCGACCGCTCCGTGCTGGACTGCCGCTATTACGCGGCGACCTGCCGAGCGGCCCTGGGCGAGAACACAGAAGCACTCCTCGCGTTCCGTGAGTTCCTCCACGACTGGTCCCAGGTAGCCAGTGCCTCCGATGAGCGCGCCCTCGACGTACGCCGCCAGATCGGCCTCTTGCTCGCCGGCGCCCGCCAGTACGACGAGGCGCGCACCGTACTCGCCGATCTCCACCGGGACCTGGTCGCGCTCCGCGGTGAATCGTCACCGGACGCCGCTGCCATCGCCGCCCTGCTCGCCCGCATCAGCCGGTATGACACCTGAACCAGCACGCACGTTGAGTCAGCCAAAACGCACGTTGAGTCAGCAACAGACTGCTGTGTGGCCCACGATATCCACGGGTGGTCAGGGCTCGGTGTGCTGGCCGAGGGCGGCGGCAAGGGCGGCCGCGTCGACGTTGCCGCCGGAGAGGATAACCCCGACCCGGCGGCCGGTGACCGCCCCGGTTGCGAGCGCCGCCAGCGGCAGGGCGGCGGACGGCTCCACGAGCTGCTTGGTGCGCGACCAGACCAGGGCGAGCGCGTCGAGCAGCTCGGCGTCGGTGACGGTGACCACCTCGTCGACCAGCCGCTGGACCACCGGGAAGGTGTGCTCGCCAGGGGTGAGCGCGCGCACGCCGTCGGCGATCGTGACCGGCGCGGCCGGCAGCGCCACGCGCCGACCGGCGGCCAGGGACGCGCGCGTGTCGGCCGCCGCGGCTGGCTCGACCCCCACGACCCGGGTGCCCGGCGACCGGCCCTTGACAGCCGTCGCGGTGCCCGCGATCAGCCCGCCGCCACCGACGGGGACGCAGACCAGGTCGAGGTCGCCGACCTCGTCGAGCAGCTCGAGGGCGGCCGTGCCTTGCCCGGCCATCACCGCCGGGTCGTCGTAGGGGTGGATCAGGTGCAGCGAGCGCTCGGCGGCCAGCTCGCGCACGACCTGGTCGCGGCGCTCGTGGGTGACGCCCTGGCTGACCACCTCGGCCCCGTAGGCGCGGGTGGCGGCGAGCTTGGCCGGGTTGGAGTCCTCGGGCATGACGACCACGGCCGGGATCCCCGCCTCGGCGGCGGCCAGCGCGACCGCCTGGGCGTGGTTGCCGGAGCTGACCGCGATCACCCCCCTGGCCCGGGTCTCGGGGTCCAGCGCCCAGACGGCGTTGGCCGCCCCCCTGGCCTTGAACGCCCCCACGCGCTGCAGGTGCTCGGCCTTGAGGAACACGCGGCAGCCGAGGGCGGCGTCCAGCAGCCGGGAGGTGAGCACCGGCGTGTGGTGCACCCGCCCGGCGATCCGGGCGGCCGCCGCCTCCACGTCGGCCAGCGAGAGCGGCAGGCCCGCGGTGCGCGAGAGCGGCAGGCCCGCGGTGCGCGCGCCCGGGAGGGCCGGGGTGCGCGCGCCTGCCAGGTCCATAGTCCGCGCGCCCGCCAGGTCCGGGGTGGGCGCGCCAGGGAGGTCCAGGGTGCGCGCGACCGGCTTCCCGGGCTGCGGAGCGGCGTCGCCAGGGGTCATGCGGCGGCGATGGCGCGGGCGGCCCGGTCGGCGTCGCCGCCGCTGACCTCGTAGTGGAAGACGAGCCGGACCTGGTCGGGGCCGGTGGCCGCGGCCAGCACGCCCGCGCTGGCCAGGCGCTTGACCAGGTCGGAGCCGTCGCTGCCGAACGCCCTAGCGTCCAGCAGGACCATGTTGGTCTCGGCCAGGGCCGGGTCGGTGCTGCCGGGCACGGCGGCGGCCACCGTCTCGGCGGTGCGCCGGGCGTTGGCGTGGTCGTCGGCCAGGCGGTCCACCATCTGGTCGAGGGCGACGAGCGCGGCCGCGGCCAGCACCCCGGACTGGCGCATGCCGCCGCCGAGGAGCTGGCGGACCTGGCGGGCCCGCTCCACGAAGTCGTGGTCGCCGACCACGGCCGAGCCGACCGGCGCGGCCAGGCCCTTGGAGAAGCAGACCGACAGCGAGTCGAACAGCGCGCCGTACCGCTCGAGCGGGGTGCCCGAGGCGACCGCGGCGTTCCAGATGCGGGCGCCGTCGCAGTGGAAGTGCAGGTCCGCCCCGTCGGCGACGGCGCGCAGCTCGTCGAGCTCGGCGAGTGGCTGGACGGCGCCGCCACCCCGGTTGTGGGTCTGCTCGACCGCGATCGCCGTGGTCGGCACGCCGTACTCGGCCGGCCGGACCCGCGCCCGGGCCGCGGCCGGGTCGAGCCGGCCCCGGGCACCGGCCACCGCGTGGATCTGGATCCCGCTCAGCAGGGGCGCCGCCCCCGACTCGTACCAGAGGATGTGGTTGTCCTCGTTGGCCAGGCACTCGGTCCCCGGCCGGGCGGCGAGACGCAGGCAGATCTGGTTGCCCATGGTGCCCGATGGGACGAACAGGGCCGCCTCCCGGCCGAAGCGCTCGGCCACGGCCGCCTCGAGCCGCTTGACAGTAGGGTCCTCGCGCCAGACGTCGTCGCCCACCTCCGCGCCGGCCATGGCCTCGCGCATCGCGGGCGTGGGTCGGGTCATGGTGTCGGAGCGCAAGTCGACCGTCATCGGCGCATCCTCCTCCCGGCGAGGCGCTGCGGACGGCGGCCCCGCCGTGCTCGTGGACGAGGCCCGGGGATCATAGCCGGGGACGTTCAGGCGCCACGTCGCGACCAGGGCGACTTCGGCACGGGCTGGAGCTCGCCGTCGACGTACACGGCGTCAACCTGCTCGTTGAAGAAGCAGACGAGCTGCTCGATCTTCGGGCACTCGGGGATCGGGGACGGGTAGCCCCAGGCGACGTCCTTGGTCACCTGGTCCCCGACCCGGGCCGTCCAGTAGGACGCCAGCCCCTTGTAGGGGCAGCGGGTGACGGTGTCGGTCGGCTCGAGCAGGTCCATGCGCACGTCGGCCTGCGGGATGTAGTAACGGGTGGGCAGGCCGGTCTCGAACAGCAGGCGTGGGCGCCGGGTGTCGGCCACGGTCTGGCCGCCGAGCTCGACCCGGACGTGGCGGGAGCTGTGCAGCACGTCGACGCGGTGGTAGGGGTCGCGGGGGTGGGCGAACACCTCGTCGTCCTCCTCGTACCAGGCGTCGACCCGGTTCCAGTAGAAGGCGACGTGCCCCTTGATCTCGGCGCTGGCGGGCAGCGGCTCCTGGTAGCCCCACACCGCGTTCTCGCTCACCCGGTCCCCGACCGTGAGCGTCCAGTAGGACGCGTCCCCCTTGTGCGGGCAGTGGGTCGACTTGGCAGTCGGCTCCAGCAGGTCGAGGCGGACGTCGTCGACCGGGAAGTAGTAGACCGGCAGGTGCCCGCGCTCGAGCAGAAGCAGGACGCGGGTGGAGTCGGCGACGGTGACGTGGTTGAAGACGACGCGGACCCGGCGCGGGCTCGGCTCGACCCTGACCGGCGGTCCGGAGCGGGACGGCCGGTCGGGCAGCTCGAACTGCTGGTCCTCGAGGATCTCGGTCATGCTGGGCTTCCTCCTCCTCGGCCTCGGCGTGCCCGGCGAGCGTACGCCTCCCGACCCGGCGGCCGGCGACCCCAGCCCGCCGGCACGATCGGGATGGCCGCTTGCGCCGGCCGACCCGGTCCCGCCGGCACGGGCCGATCCGGTCCCCCGGGCACGAGCGGGATGCCCGCCGGCGTCAGCCGATCCAGGCCCCCGGGCACGAGCGGGATGCCCGCCGGCGTCAGCCGATCCAGGCCCCCCGGCACGAGCGGAGTGGCCGCCGGCGCCCGAGTGCGGCAGACTCCGGGCATGGCCTACCCCGTGCTGTCTGGCGCCGAGCCGTTCACGTTCGACGGTGGCGACGCCGGCGTGCTGCTCCTGCACGGCTTCACCGGCTCCCCGCAGGGGCTGCGGCCCTGGGGCGAGGCGCTACGGGACGGCGGCTTCACGGTGTGCTGCCCGCTGCTGCCCGGGCACGGCACCCACTGGCGGGACCTGTCCGTCGTCCGGGCCGGGCAGTGGGTGCAGGCGGCCAGCGAGGCCCTCGACGCCCTCTCGGAGCGCTGCTCCACGGTGATGGTCGGGGCGCTGTCGATGGGCGGCGCGCTCGCCCTGCACCTGGCCGCGACCCGGCCCGAGCAGGTCAGGGCCGTGGTCACGGTGAACCCGTTCCTGTACTTCACCGACCGCCGCCTCGTGCTGCTGCCGGTGCTGAAGTGGGTGGTGCCGAGCTTCCCCGGGATCGCGGGCGACCTGGCCGACTTCGAGGCCAGGGAGCTCGCCTACGACCGGGTCCCGCTGCGGACGTTCGCGTCGCTGCACCGGTTCATGGCCGGCGTCCGGGACGAGCTGCCCCGGGTCACCCAGCCGCTGCTGTGCTACGTGTCCCGCCAGGACCACGTCGTCAACCCGGGCAACACCGAGCTGGTCGCCGCCAAGGCGGGCTCGGCCGACGTGGAGGTGGTCTGGCTCGAACGGTCCTACCATGTGGCTACGCTGGACCATGAGCGCCAGACGATCTTCGACGGCAGCCTGGCGTTCTTCCGTCGGGTGACCGGCTCGGGTTGACCGGTTGCCCCGGTCGTCGTGCGACAATCGGCCGTCCCGCCCCCGACCCTGGACCGAGGAGCCATGCCCGCCCACACCGAGACCTTGGAGATCACCGGCCACGTCATCGACTCGATGCTGTTCACCCGCATCCTGGACCAGGTCCGGGAGGCAAAGGCCGACTACGAGATCCAGCAGTTCGACGTCGGCCGCACCCCGGTCGACCCGTCGTACGCGCGGCTGCTGATCAGGGCCGACGACGCCGACAGCCTCGAGGCACTGGTCCAGTCCCTGATGGGCCTTGGCATGACCCGCCTCGAGACGGGCGAGGCCACGCTGGTCCCCGCCGAGATGGACGGCGTCCTCCCCGACGGCTTCTACTCCTCGACCAACCTCGAGACCGAGGTGCGGGTGGACGGCACCTGGCACCGGGTCGAGAACCCGGAGATGGACTGCGCCATCGTGGTCGCCGACGGGCGCGCCCGCACGGTGCCCATGTCCGACGTCGTGCTCGGCGACCCGGTGGTGGTCGGCAGCCGCGGCCTGCGGGTCCAGCCCCGCGACCGGGGCCGGGCCGGCGAGGTGTTCGAGTTCATGTCCTCCCAGGTGTCGAGCGAGAAGCCGCAGGCGCTGATCGTCCGCCGGGTGGCCGCGGCCATGCGGCTCACCAAGTCCCGGGGCGAGAAGATCCTGTGGGTGGCTGGGCCGGCCGTGGTCCACACCGGGGCCGGGCCGTCGGTGGTGCGGCTGATCGAGGCCGGCTACATGGACGTGCTGTTCGCCGGCAACGCGCTCGCCACCCACGACATCGAGGGCGCGCTCTACGGCACCTCGCTCGGGGTCAACCTCTCCGAGGGCGTCGGGGTCGAGCACGGCCATGAGCACCACATCCGGGCCCTCAACACCATCCGGCGCTGCGGCTCGATCGCCAAGGCGGTAGAGCAGGGCGTGCTCACCTCCGGGATTATGCACGCCTGCGTGCAGCACGGCGTGGACTTCGTGCTCGGCGGGTCGGTCCGCGACGACGGGCCGCTGCCCGACACGGTCACCGACGTGATCGACGCCCAGCGCCAGATGCGCTCCATGGTGCCCGGGGTTGGCTACGCGCTCATGGTCGCGACCATGCTCCACTCCATCGCCACCGGCAACATGCTGCCCGCCTCGGTCCCGCTGGT
>DASYUT010000198.1 GCA_036000965.1 Actinomycetes bacterium | reverse complement strand
GGGCCGGCGAAGCTGCGCTTGTTCTCCTCGTGGTCGCGGATGACGTGGCAGACGTCCTGGCACAGGAAGCACTCGATGCACTTGTGGAACTCCTGGACCCGGTCGATGTCCTGCTGCTGCATCCGGTAGGTCCCGTCGGGCTCGCGCGGCCCGGGGGCGAACGCGGGCACCCGCTTGGCCATCTCGTAGTTGAACGACACGTCGGTGACCAGGTCCCGGATGACCGGGAAGGTCCGCAGGGGCGTGATCGTGATCGGCTCGTCGCGCTCGAACACGCTGAGGCGGGTCATGCACAAGAGCCGCGGCCGGCCGTTCACCTCGGCGCTGCACGAGCCGCACTTGCCCGCCTTGCAGTTCCAGCGTACGGCCAGGTCGCCCGCCTGGGTGGCCTGGACCCGGTGGACGGCGTCGAGAACGACCTCGCCGTCCTCGGCCTGGACGCGGTAGTCGCGCAGCTCGCCGCCATTTGCGTCCCCGCGCCACAGGCGGAGCAGGACCTCGTAGGTCGCCATGTCAGGGCTTCTCCTCGAACAGTTGCTTCAGGTCGTCGGGCATCTCCTCGAGCGGTTCCCTGGTCACGGCCAGCCTGCCGTCGCGCGCGCGGACGACCACCTTGACCTTGCCGAGCTCGGGGTCGGGCTTGGGGTAGTCGTCGCGGGTGTGGGCGCCCCGGCTCTCCTTGCGGTCGAGGGCCGCCAGCGTCACGCACTCGGAGACGACCAGCAGCGAGGCGAGGTCGAGGGCGAGATGCCAGCCGGGGTTGTACTGCCGGTGGCCCTCGACCCGGACCTGGGCTGCCCGCTCCTTCAGCACCCCGATCCGCTCGAGGGCGCTCTTCAGCTCGCCCTCGGTCCGGATGATCCCGACCAGTTCCTGCATGCAGTCCTGCAGCTCCTGCTGGAGGGTGTAGGGGTTCTCGCCTTCGGCCCGCTCGAAGGGGGCCAGGGCCTCCTGGGCGGTCGCCTCCACCTGGTCGGGGTCGATCCTGGGCCTGGCCGGCAGCCCCCTGGCGTGCTCGGCGGCGTAGCGGCCGGCCCGCAGGCCGAAAACCAGCAGGTCGGACAGGGAGTTGCCGCCGAGCCGGTTGGCGCCGTGCATGCCGCCGGCCGCCTCGCCGGCGGCGAACAGCCCGGGCACGGTGGCGGCCTGGGTCTCAGGGTCGACACGCACGCCGCCCATCATGTAGTGGCAGGTCGGCCCGACCTCCATCGGGTCCTTGGTGATGTCCACGTCCGCCAGCTGCTTGAACTGGTGGTACATGGACGGGAGCCGGCGCTTGATCACCTCGGGGTCGCGCCGCGAGGCGATGTCGAGGAACACCCCGCCGTGCGGGCTGCCCCGCCCCTCCTTCACCTCGGTGTTGATGGCCCGGGCGACCTCGTCGCGGGGCAGCAGGTCGGGCGTGCGCCGGCCGCTGGAGTGGTCGTCGTACCAGCGGTCCGCCTCATCCTCGGTCTCGGCGGTCTCAGCCCGGAACATCTCCGGGATGTAGTCGAACATGAAGCGCCGGCCCTCGGAGTTCCGCAGCACCCCGCCGTCGCCGCGCACCCCCTCGGTGACCAGGATGCCGCGCACCGACGGCGGCCACACCATCCCGGTCGGGTGGAACTGGACGAACTCCATGTCGACCAGGTCGGCGCCGGCCCGTAGCGCGAGCGCGTGGCCGTCGCCGGTGTACTCCCACGAGTTCGAGGTCACCTTCCAGGCCTTGCCGATCCCGCCGGTGGCGAGCACGACCGCCTTGGCCCGGAAGACGGCCAGCCGGCCCGACTCGCGCCAGTAGCCCAGGGCGCCCGCGATCCGCCCGGCGTCGGTCAGCAGGCGCATGACCGTGCACTCCATGAACACGTCGATGCCGCTGGCGACCGCGCGGTGCTGCAGCGTCCGGATCATCTCCAGCCCGGTCCGGTCGCCCACGTGGGCCAGGCGCGCGTAGCGGTGCCCGCCGAAGTCCCGCTGCAGGATGCGGCCGTCGGCGGTACGGTCGAACAGCGCCCCCCAGTCCTCCAGCTCGAACACCCGGGCCGGGGCCTCCTGGGCGTGGAGCTGGGCCATGCGCCAGCTGTTCAGCATCTTCCCGCCGCGCATGGTGTCGCGGAAGTGCACCCGCCAGTTGTCCTCCTGGTAGACGTTGCCCATGGCGGCGGCGATCCCGCCCTCGGCCATGACCGTGTGCGCCTTGCCGAGCAGGGACTTGCAGATCAGGGCGGTCCGGGCGCCCTGGTCGGATGCTTCGATGGCGGCGCGCAGGCCGGCGCCGCCGGCACCGATGACGACGACGTCGAACTCGTGGGTCTCGTGCTCTGCCATGATCAGAAGAACCTCAGGTCACGAATGGCGCCGGTGGCGACCAGCCACACGTACAGGTCGGTCAGGGCGACGACGAACAGGCTCACCCATGCGTACAGCATATGGCGGGCGTTCAGGGCCGAGACCTTCCGCCACAGCCAGAACCGCACCGGGGCCTTGGAGAACACGTTGACGTGGCCGCCGCACAGGTGCCGGCAGGAGTGGCACGAGAGCGTGTACAGCCACAGCAGCGCGGCGTTGGCCAAGAGCACCAGCGTACCGACGCCCATGCCGAAGCCGTCCGGGAAGCTGAACGCCCGCAGCGCGTCGAAGGTCAGGATCAGCGGAAAGGGCAAGGCCAAGTAGAAGAAGTAGCGGTGGACGTTCTGGAGAATCAGGGGGAAGCGGGTCTCGCCGGTGTAGCGGGCGCGGGCGTCGGGCACCGCGCACGCTGGCGGTGCCCACCAGAACGAGCGGTAGTAGGCCTTCCGGTAGTAGTAGCAGGTCAAGCGGAAGGCGAGTGGGAACGGCAGGACGAGCAGGGCCGGTGAGAGCTTCCACCAGTCGCCCACGAGCTGCCAGGTCGCGTGCTCGCAGTTGGCGGCCAGGCAGGGCGAGTAGAACGGGGAGAGATAGGGGTCGGCGTAGTAGTCGCGGCCGATGAAGGCGACCCAGGTCCCGTAGACGACGAAGCCGGCCAGGACCACCACGGTGACCAGCGGCGGAAGCCACCAGGCGTCCCTTCGCAGGATCCCTTTGCCAAGCCCCGCCCGGGATTGCATGTCGGTTGTGGTGCTGGTCGCCATCGGTTGCATCCTCCTACCATCCCGCGGTTCTCTGTCGATGTGGGGGGAGCTCGCTCCCCCCACGGCCCCCCAAGAGCGCCTGTGCCGTGGTCAGGTGGATCCCGAAGGGCGCCGGTGCCGTGGTCACCATTTGGGGGGTCAGACCGTTGTGGTGCTTGGGCCGGTGACGTGGGTCACCGGCAGCTTGAAACCCCGCCGGATGCGGGTCGGAAGGTCCATCGCCAGCCAGCGGGAGCTCCGGCCGGGCAGGGTGGACAAGATGATCGCATCGAACTCCCACCGGTGGAGCACGACACGGATCGCCTCGACCGGGTCGGACACGCCAACCTCGCCGCTGGCGTCCGCGCCCAGCTCGCGCAGGCGGGCCAACTCGTGCCTGAGGCGCTCGCGGGCGAGCTTGCGGCCGAGGTCCTCCCCTGACTCGGCGTGGGTGGCCTCCTCGAGCTCGTCCTCGAGGAGGTGGCGGGCCTGCTCGCGGTCGAGCCCTTCGGCACCGGCCATGACCCCCGGCTTGGCCGTCTCAGCCACGCCGGCCAGGTAGCCCGCGTCGAGGTCGCTGGCCGCGGTGGCGGGGACGAGCACGTGAAAGTGGCAAGGTCCGGTAGCCATGTGGTCGCGGATCGCGTTCTGGAGCTCATCACCGCCGAGGGTCTGGTTCGCCACCACGAGATAACGAAGCACGGGCACCACCTCTCAGGACGCGCGTCCTTAGGCATTGACGCGCCAACTGGAGCATAGATCGCCCGCCTTCACGGCGGAAACCGCCCCACAGGGCCCGGGCCGCACGGTGCGCAGCTACCACGTCGACTTCGGCAGGCTGGACTACCTGAGCCGCGCCGCCCTTTGGTTGCTCAGCCCTCTTCCTGGGGATACCGGCTACACGCGCGCACCGGCGCGGAAACGACAAGGAGGCACATCATGACGCGCAGCAGGGGCCGCTACCGGCGGGGCCACAGCCGGGCCCGCTCCCGCTACCGCCGCCGCCGCCCGCAGGAGAACGTGCTGCTCTGGATCGTGATCGCCGGCGGCTTGTTCCTGCTGCTGCTGCTGCTGATCGTGATGAAGCCCTAGCGGTCCGTCTCCGAGGTGTCTAGACGCCTCCAGGCCACCGTCCTCCTGCTCAGGCCCTGTGGAACGGCAAATGATCATGGAGACGGACCACCCGTGGAGACGGACCACCTGTGACGACCCTGGCAAGGCCTGCCCGGCCGGCGCCAGG
>DASYUT010000197.1 GCA_036000965.1 Actinomycetes bacterium | reverse complement strand
AGGGCCTACAGGCTGACCGGGGCCGAGGACTTGACAGGCTAACAGCGTTCGCCTACGGTCTGGCTAACATAGTTAGCCTCCCGAGGAGGGGCCCGATGGCCAAGCAGCTCCACGCCCAGGTCGACATCCAGGCCACCCCCGAACGGGTCTGGCACGTCCTCACCGACTTCGCCGCCTACCCCGAGTGGAACCCGTTCCTGGCCAAGGCCAGCGGCACCGCCCGCCGCGGTGAGCGCCTGACCATCCGGATGCAGCCCGTCGGCAGCCGCGGCATGACCATGCGGCCCACCGTGCTGGAGGCCGACCCCGGCCGGCAGCTGCGCTGGATCGGCCATCTGCTGGTGTCCGGGGTCTTCGACGGCGAGCACCGCTTCACCATCGAGCCGCTCGGCCAGGGCCGGGTCCGCCTGGTCCAGCAGGAGCAGTTCCGCGGGCTGCTCGTGCCCCTCATGGCCAGGTCCTTGGACCGCCATACTCTGCCCGCCTTCGAGCAGATGAACCAGGCTCTCAAGCGCCGCGCCGAGCAACCCCGGTCATGAGGCCCATACCCGCGACCCGCCAGCACGCACTCCGCAGGGGTTCAAGCGTGGCTGAGCCGCTCACCCCGCGCGCCCGCCAGGTCGTCGCGGCCGCCCGGGAGCTGCTCGAACAGGAGGGGGCGGCGGCCCTGACGATGCGCCGGCTCGCCGACCGGCTCGGCATCCGCGCCCCCTCCCTGTACAAGCACCTGCCCGACAAGGCCGCGCTCGAGGCCGCCATCATCGCGACCGGGCTTGAGGACGTGGCCGCCACCCTTGAGGCGGCCCTCGACGCGGCCCTGGGCGCCGAGGCCGAGCCGCTGGCCGCCCTGGCCGCCGCCTACCGCGCCTTCGCGCTCGCCCACCCCCACCTGTACCGGTTGATGACCGACCAGCCGCTCCCCCGCGACCGCCTGCCCGCGGGTGTCGAGGACCGCGCCGCCGCGCCGCTGCTCCGGGCCGCCGGGAGCTTGGCGCGCGCGCGGGCTGTCTGGGCGTTCGCCCACGGCATGGTCATGCTCGAGCTGACCGACCGCTTCCCGCCTGGTGCGGACCTCGACGCCGCCTGGCAGGAGGGGATCACCGCCTTCCAGGCCCGCGCGAGGGCGCACTCCCGCGAGCCGCTGGCCGCCACGCGGCCTCGCTGACGACTCCGCCACGGGCCAGGCCGACCACTCGCGACGAGGCCTCGCTGACCACTCGCGACGCACCTTCCCGACCACTCGCGACGCGGACCACTCGCGACGGGCCCGCTGACCATTCGCGCGACGCGGACCACCCGCGACGGGGCCTCGCTGACGACTCAGCCGACGATCAGGACCTCGAGGGTGCGGGGGCCGTGCACGCCCTCGACCCGGTTGAGCTCGATGTCGGAGGTTGCCGACGGGCCGGACACGAAGGTGATCGGGCGGTGCTCTGTGGCTGCGGACCCGCCCAGGGCGGCGACCGCCTCGGGCACCGAGCCCACGATCTGCCCCTCCTCGACCACGCACAGGTGGTAGTCGGGCAGCAGGGTGATCGCACGCCGGCCCTGCCGGGGGCCGCCGTCGAGCACGATCGTGCCGGTGTCGGCGATGCCGAGCACGCAGCCGGTCAGCACGCCGTCGGCGGCGTCCAGCACCTCGTTGGCGAGCTGCCCGTCCACCAGCAGCTCGGCGTCGGCCGGCCGCCATGCCTCGGGCAGGTCCTCGGGCACCACCAGCCGCCGCACCTGCCTGGCCTGGCAGGCGCGGGCGAGCGCCCCGGGCAGCTCGGCCGCGGCGACCCGGTGCACGGTGGCCTTGTAGTCGGCCACCCGCTCGGCGAAGCGGGCCACCCGCTCCCCCGGCTCCCCCGCGCCGCCGGTGCGGTAGCCGCGCTCCACCGGCACGTCCTCGGGACGCTCGTCGTCGGGGACGTCGGCCAGGGCCGACCGTACGCGCTGCAGGATCTCCTCCCGCGCAGTGGTCACCAGGAACGCCTTTCCGTGTGCAGGGGTGGGGTCATCGGCGGCTGCGCCACCAGTCCCGGAACGTCTGGGCGGGGATCGCGGGCGCGTCGCGCATCTCGGTCCAGCCCGACAGGGCCGCGGGCAGGCGCCGGATCCGGCCCGAGCGGGCCAGGGGGAGCTGCCCGACCCGGGCCAGCTTCTGGGCCAGCTCGTACCGGCGCCGGTCGGCGAAGACCCACGCCATCGCCTCCATCGCCGCCGCCTCCGGGCCAGGCAGCCGGCGGGCCGCACGCTTGTGCTCGACGACCGCGGCGCGCAGGTGGACCAGGACCTCGGGGATGTCGATCTTGACCGGGCAGACCTCGTAGCACGCGCCGCACAGGGTGGAGGCGTACGGCAGCGTGCCGGCCCGGTCCAGCCCCTCGAGCTGCGGGGTGAGGATCGCGCCGATCGGCCCCGGGTACACCGAGCCGTAGGCGTGGCCACCGGTGCGCTCGTACACCGGGCAGACGTTCAGGCAGGCCGAGCAGCGGATGCAGTTGAGCGTCTGGCGGCCGACCGGGTCGGCCAGCACCCGGGAGCGGCCGTTGTCGAGCAGCACGAGGTGGAACTCGCCCGGCCCGTCGCCGCGGTGGACGCCGGTCCAGAACGAGGTGTACGGGTTCATCCGCTCACCGGTCGAGGAGCGCGGCAGGAGCTGGAGGAACACCTCGAAGTCGCGCCAGGTGGGGATGAGCTTCTCGATGCCCATCACGCTGACCAGCACCTCGGGCAGGGTCAGGCACATGCGGCCGTTGCCCTCGGACTCTACCACGCACACGGTGCCGGTCTCGGCCACCGCGAAGTTGACCCCGCTGATCCCGACCTTGGCGCCCAGGAACCGCTTGCGCAGGTGGAGCCGGGCCGCCTCGGCCAGCGCGGCGGGCTCGTCGGTGAGCCCGCTGGTGTCGACGTCGAGGGTGCGCTGGAACAGCTCGCGGATCTCGGCCCGGTTCTTGTGGATGGCGGGCACCAGGATGTGGGAGGACGCGTCCTCGCCGAGCTGCACGATCAGCTCGGCCAGGTCGGTCTCCCAGGCGTCGATGCCCTCGGCCGCGAGCGCCTCGTTGAGCTTGGTCTCGTCGGTGGTGAGCGACTTGACCTTGACCACCTCGGTCTGGCCGTGCGCCTTGACCACGTCGGCCACGACACGGTTGCACTCCTCGGCGTCCCGCGCCCAGTGCACCACCCCGCCGGCGCGCCGCACGCTCGCCTCGAGCTCCTCGAGGTAGGTGTCGAGGTGGCGCAGCACCCGCTCCTTGATCGCGCGCCCTGCCTCGCGCAGCTCCTGCCAGTCGGGCAGCTCGCCGACGACCGCGGCGCGCTTGCGCCGGATGGTGGCGGTGGCGTGCCCGAGGTTGCGGCGGAGCTGGGTGTCGGCGAGCGCCAGCCGGGCCGCCTCCGGGAACTTCCAGGGCCGGCCCTGGTGGGCGTCCCCGGGGTGGGCGCGCCGGTCGGCCGGGGACGGGGACGCGCCCGGGGACGGGGACGCGGTCACGTGCGCGGGTCCTCCTCGGTGGCGGCCAGGATCTCGGCCAGGTGGACGGCGCGGACCCCGGTGCGCTGGCGGGACAGGGCCCCGCCGATGTGCATGAGGCAGGAGTTGTCGCCCGCGGTGCACACCTCGGCCCGGGTGTCGAGCACGTGGCGGAGCTTGTCGGAGAGCATCGCCATGGAGGTGTCGGCGTTCTTGACCGCGAACGTGCCACCGAAGCCGCAGCACTCCTGGCTCTCCGCAAGCTCGACGAGGTCGATGCCGCGGACCGCGCGCAGCAGCCGCAGGGGCGCGTCCCCCACCCGGAGCACGCGCAGGGAGTGGCAGGTTGGGTGGTAGGTGACCCGGTGGGGGTAGTAGGCGCCTACGTCGGTGATGCCGAGCCGGCGGACCAGGAACTCCGACAGCTCGAAGACCCGGGGGGCGAGGTCGGCCGCCCGCCCGGCCAGGACGCGGTCCCCGGTGTCCTCGGCGAGCTTGGGGTACAGCTCCCGGACCATGCCGGCGCAGGAGCCGGACGGGGTCACCACCGCCTCGTAGCCGGCGAACACGTCGACGAAGCGGCGCGCCAGCGGCGCGGCCTCACGCTGGTAGCCGGTGTTGTAGTGCATCTGGCCGCAGCAGGTCTGCTCGTCCGGGAACTCGACCTGGTGGCCGAGGCGCTCGAGCAGCCGGACGACCGCCTTCCCGGTCTCGGGAAACATCGTGTCGTTGAAGCATGTGACGAACAGGGCGACACGCACGCCGGGCGACTCCTCGCGGCCGGGGGCTGCGGGCAGGGTCCTGCGAGTCTTCGCCACCGGGCAGCCGCCGTCAACCCGGCCGGGCGCCGGCTGCGTGCGCTCCAGGCGGTGCGGTGCCCGGGGTCCACCTCGTCCAGCACGTGCATTGTTCCCGTGGCGCCGGCGTGGCAGCGCGGCGCCTGCCACTACGCCCGGGTCAGGCCACGCTGACCAGCAGCCACACCAGGGCGTAGTGGCAGGCGCCGGCGGCGATGGTGAAGGCGTGCCAGACCTCGTGGTAGCCGAAGACCTTGGGGTTGGGGTCCGGGCGCTGCCTGCCCAGCACCACCGCGCCCACGGTGTAGAAGATGCCGCCCGCGACCAGCAGCGTCAGCTTGGCGATGCCGAGCCTGCCGGCCAGCCACGGCAGGGTCACCAGCCCCAGCCAGCCGAGGGTCAGGTACAGCGTGATCCCGACGATGCGGATGCGGTGCCACAGGATCACCACGACGATCCCGCCGATGGCAGCTGCCCACACCCCGACGAGGACGGTCAGCCCCCACGGCCCGCCCAGCGCGAGCACCGCGAACGGCGTCCAGCTCCCGGCGATCAGCACGTAGATCATGGCGTGGTCGGCCTGGTCCATGCGCCGGTGCACCGCGTCCGACCAGCGCCCCAGGTGGAACGCGGCGCTGGTGCCGTACAGGCCGGCCAGGCTGAGCGCGTAGACCGCGGCAGCGAGCCGGGCCGGGCCGGTCCGGGCGGCCAGCACGAGCGCGAGCCCGGCCGGGACCGACGCGACGAACGCGACCTGGTGCAGCCGGCCGCGCAGCAACGGCTTGGCCGGCGCCCCCCGTGAGTCGGTCATGCCACCAGTATGGGGCGCCGCCCGCCGTCCGTCACCAGTCTTGGCGCCTGGGTCGCCGAGGCCTACCGCGTGGGCGAGCAGCGCCACCTCGGCAGCGGCTCGGGCCGACCGTAGACGCCACCCGGTCACCCCGGTCACCCTGGGAGCCCGGCGGTGAACCAGCGCCGGGCGGGGCGGGTGTGGATTCCGGATGCGGGAGCTGCCATGTTCGTCCGTGCCCAGCGGCGTGCGCGTTGGTCTGCGGCTGCCGGCCAGGCGCGATGGGTACCGGCTCGGCACTGGTCGAGGAGCGACATGGCTGCTGACCCATTGGCTGACCGTCAGGCCTTGGTCGACGTGATCAACGTGGGGCTGCTGTGGCATTGCGTCTGCGCGATCACTCGGCTCGAGGTTCCCGAGCGGCTGGCGGCCGGGCCACTGCCGGTGTCGGAGCTGGCCGCAGCCGTCGGCGCCCACGAGGAAGCGCTGCACCGGGTGCTGCGGCTGCTCGGCGACCATCAGATCGTGGCCGTCGAGCAAGACCGGGTCGGCCTCACCGGCCGAGGACGGCTGCTGTGCCGGGACCATCCGTTGTCGCTGCAGGCCGCCTTCGCCACGGTCGGGCCCCCAGACGTCGCCCATGCACTGACCGACACGCTGCGGACCGGCCAGCCGGCCGCGCCGACGGTGCTCGGCGCGCCGTACTGGGAGTACCTGGCCGCGCACCCAGAGCAGCAAGCGCTGTTCGACGAGGGGATGCAGCAGCGGGCACCGCTGCTGTCGCTTGCCTGCGTGCCGGTGCTGGACTGGCCCTCAACAGGCACGGTCGCCGACATCGCCGGCGGTGTCGGCACCCTGATGGCTGCCGTGCTCCAGGCCGCGCCGGGCGCCCAGGGGATCGTTGTGGACCAGCCGCATGTGCTCGAGCGCGCGCGGCTGTTCCTGGAGCGCCAGGGAGTCGGCGACCGCTGCGTGCTGCACCCCGGGGACCTGTTCGCACCCCCACCCCCGGCCGACCTGTACCTGCTGGCCAGCGTGCTGCACGACTGGGACGACGACAGCGCGGCACAGATCCTTGCCGCGCTCGGCCGCGGCGCCACCCGGTCCACTCGCCTGCGGGTGTTCGAGATGCTGCTGCCAGACGACGCCACACCGCACCGTGCCAAGATGAGCGACGTCTTGATGCTGCTGCTGTTCGACGGCGGCCGCGAGCGCACCGCCGGCGAGTTCCGGCGCCTGTTGGAGCGCACCGGCTGGCGGTTCGAGCGGGTGGTGCCCAGTCCCGGGCCGATGAGCGTCATCGAGGCGAGCCGTCCAGCTACCGGTCAGGGGTCCCCTTAGGGGTCTCCGTTTGGACCACATGACAGCCGGCACGCCTCCTGGCTGATGCGCGGCTGCGCCGGCGCACCGCCGACCCCGGTCTGGTCGACCATCCGGGGGATCCAGGTCAGCGCCAGGCGGCTACCAGAGGCGGGAAGGTCCCGGCGAGCTGGGCGCTACGATCGAGTCTGACGCTCCGCGACGGATGCCAGGCGTGCGATAGTCCGCACAGCGTCATTGGTCGCCACGGCAGCGCGGGGACCGGTCGTCGCGGTGGACCGTCTGCCCTCAGAGCGAGGAGGCCAGCGTGACCGAGGAGCAGCCGCGAGCCGGGCCAACGGCTCGCCGGATGCTGCTTGGCGCCCAGCTCCGCCGGCTCCGGACCGAGGCCGGCATCTCCCGCGAGGACGCCGGCGAGGCGATCCGGGCGTCGGAGTGGAAGATCCAACGGCTGGAGAACGGCCAGGTCGGCTACAAGGAACGCGATGTCACCGACCTGGTCACCCTCTACGGCGTGACCGACCCGGTCGAGATCGCCACGTTCATCACCATGGCCCGCGAGGCCAACATGCCCGGCTGGTGGAACGCCTACAGCGACGTGCTGCCGCAGTGGTTCCGGGCTTATGTGGACCTGGAGGCCGTCGCGGCGCAGATTCGTACCTACGAGGGCCAGTTCGTCCCCGGCCTGCTGCAGACCGAGGACTACATGCGCGCGGTGATGCGGGGCGCGCAGCTGGGCGACTCGCCAGAGGAGCTGGAACGGCGGGTCAGGCTGCGGCTGACCCGGCAGCGGCTGCTCGCCCAGGACGACGGCCCGCGGCTGTGGGCGGTGGTGGACGAGGCGGCGCTGCGCCGGCCGGTCGGCGGCCGGAAGGTGCTGTGCGCCCAGATCGAGCGGCTCGTCGACGCGAGCAGACTGCCGAGCGTCACCCTGCAGGTCCTGCCGTTCAGCGCCGGCGCCCACGCGGCCATGGTGGGCGCGTTCAGCATCCTGCGATTTGCTGACCAGGAGCTCCCAGATGTGGTGTACCTCGAGCATGCCACCAACGCCCTGTACCTGGACAAGCCCGAGGACGTCGCGCAGTACGCGCACATCATGTCGAGCATCGGTGTGTATGGCGCACCACCCGAGCAGACCGCGGAGATCCTCAGCGAGCTTCTGCACGACCAGGACTACTCTCGGTGAGCAGCCGCACGACGCAGTCCCCACGCCTGGGTCCGGATCGCGAGTGCAGGTCGACGGCTCAAGCCTGCGGGGCCGACCCGGGCCAGGACAGGGTGACGAGCGAGCGTGCACCCCGGTCGGCGCGCACGCCGAGCCCGGTCTCGGCCCGGAACGGCGCCAGCGCCTCGGCCACCTCCGGCTCGCGCTCGGCGGGCAGGCAGAGGCGGCGGCGGGTGAAGGCGACCAGGTCCTCCCAGCGCTCGAAGCCGGTCCGGGGGGCGCCCGGCCCGTCCTCGCGCTGGACCTCGAGCCCGAGGGCACGCAGGGCGGCCTCGGCGTCGCCGGCGGTCGGCCCGGCCGGGCGGTCCAGGCCGTGGAAGCGACGCCACAAGGGCCCGATCTCGACCAGCGGGTGCCGGTCGGTCAGCTCCACCACCACCCGGTGGCGCGCGTGGCCGGTCAGGGCGGCCACGAACGGCGCCAGGTCGGCCACGTTGTACAGGACGTGGTGGCAGACCACCACGTCGGCCGGAGTCACCTGGCCGGCCACGTCGGGCCAGCGTCCCTCCACGGTCGCGGCCGGCACCCCGGCGGCACTGGCCGCAGCCAGGAACGCCTCGAGCATCGGGGCCGACTCGTCCACGGCCACGATCCGGCCGGCGGCCCGGGCCAGGGGCAGGCTGGCCGCTCCCCCGCCCGCGCCCACGTCGAGCACGGTCCCGCCGGCCGGCAGCCAGCGGGCCGCCTCCCGGTCCGAGGTGGTCGGCTCCCGGGCGCCCGCCTGCTCGGCCCGTGCCCGGAACAGCCCGACCGGGAACCCCCAAGGCGACTCCGGAGCGCGGGCCAGGATCTCATCCGGGATCGCCCAGGCCTCGAGCTGGGCCCGCCAGGCTTGGACCGGGTCGGCCGGGCCGGATGCGGCCGCGCCGGAGGAGGCCGGGCCGGATGCGGCCGGGCCGGGGGGTTGAGGCTGCATGCCGGCATTCTCTGCCACGAGGCGGCCCGCTGTCGCGGGCCCGTAGGATGCTCGGGTCCGGCGCGCGCCGCCTTAGGTCGGCGCCCGCTCGTGGTCCGCGCCGGCCGTAGGTCAGCGTCCGGCCGTAGGTCAGCGTCCGGCCGGCTCGTCGAACAGGGCCAGGCGGTGGGCGACCGCGGCCGCCTCGACCCGGCTCGCCACGCCCAGCTTGGCCAGGATGTTGGACACGTGGACGCTGGCCGTCTTGGCGCTGATGAACAGCGCCTCGGCGATCTGGCTGTTGCTGCGGCCGTCGGCGACCAGCTGGAGCACCTCCAGCTCGCGCGGGGTCAGGCCGAGCTCGCCGGCCAGGCCCGTGGTGTCGGGCTCGGCGGCGGCGGCCTGGTCCGGTCGGGCGGGCCTGGGCGCCAGGTCGATCCGGCTGCGCCGGGCGAGCCGCTCGACCTCGGTGCGGAGCGGCGCGGCACCGAGCCGGGCAGCGGTGGCGTGGGCCTCCCGGACCGCCCGCTCGGCCTGCTCGCGGTCCAGCCGCGCGCCGAGGAACGCCTCGGCCAGCCGCCAGCGGGCGTACGCACCCGGGTAGGGCTGCATGGCCTTGTCCCAGGCGTCGGCAACGGCCTGCCAGCGGCCCGGGTCGGAGGTGCCCTCGACCCGGGTCCACTCCGCCTCGCAGGTGGCCAGCAGCGCGTCGGCCTCCGCGCTGGTCCCGCCGGGCAGCGTGCGGGCGCCCTCCAGCAGGCCGGCGGCGACCCGGCGGGCGTCCTCGGCCTCGGCGGCGGCCCGCCGGGCCCGGGCCCGGTCGGCCCGGTCCGCCTCGGCCGCCAGGCCGACCGGGTAGAGCGGGCGCGCGTGCCGCCACCCGTCCACGGCCAGGGTGAGCGACAGGCCCTCGGCCACCGCCGCCCGCGCGTCGTCGTGGCGCCCCTGCCAGACCGCGGTCTCGGCCAGCCCCTGGAAGATCGGGCCGGTGATCTGGGCGCCCGCGTGGGTGCGGCCGAACAGGCGCCGGGCGGTGCCGAGGTGCTCGAGGGCGGGCTCGAAGTGCCCCCGGCGCAGCTCCAGCGCGGCCCGGGTGAGGTGGAGCAGGCTCGCGTTGTGCCCGGAGACGTTGACGTCCAGGCTGGCCCGCAGGTGGCGGTCGGCCTCGTCCCAGCGGCCGAGCTTGGCCAGCGCGCTGGCGGCGTCGGCGACCAGGTGGGCGCAGATGGCGCGCTCGAGGCCGTGCTCGCGGGCGACCTCGACGCCTTCCAGGGCGGTCGCCGCCGCCTGCTCGAGGTCACCGACCAGGTCGAGGACGTCGGTGAGGTTGGCGTAGGCGCGCACGGCCTCGTCGACCGGGTGCTGCTCGTCGTCGTGGAGCGACATGGCGACCCGCCGCGCCTCCCGGAGGTGGGCGAGGCCGGTCTGGGTGTCGCCGAGGTGGGCGAGCACCACCCCGAGGGTGTCCATGGCATGGACCTCGACGGCCCGGTCGCCCACCGAGCGCGCGATCGCGATCGCCTCCTCGCAGACGGCCCGGGACTCCTCCCAGAGCGGCTTGAGCATGAGCGCCTGGCCCAGGGCTGCCAGCACCTGGGCCCGCTCGGGCGTGGGCGGGTCGGGCGGGACGAGCCGGACCGCCTCTTTGAGGGTCGCGAACGCGCCTTCCTTGCCGGCGTTGCGCAGGAAGTGGCCCAGGCGGGAGGTGATCACACCGGCCCGGAGCGGGTCGGCGGCCGGGTCGGCGGCGTCGATCGCGGCCCGCAGCAGCGCGATGGCCCGGTCCTGCTCGCCGGTCCGGTAGGCCGCCTCGCCGGCGTGCCAGAGCAGCTTGGCCCGGTCGAGCGCGAGCGTGCCGTGCACGGCGGGCACCCGCTCCCACAGCTCCAGGGCACGCTCGAACTGGCGCCTGGCCTCGGCGTTGGCGTGGACGCGCTCGGCGGCCAGGCCCGCGGTGACCGCGGCGGGCAGGGCCCGCTCCAGGTCGTGGGCGGCGTACCAGTGGTGGGCGAGCTCGGCCGCGATGGTGGCGTCGTGGCAGCTGTCGCCGCGGCTCGGCAGCGCGTCGAGCCGGGCCGCGAAGGCGGCGTGCAGCCGGCTCCGCTCGCCCGGCAGCAGGTCGCCGTAGACCGCCTCCTGCACCAGCGCGTGCCGGAAGGCGTAGGTCTCGTCGGCGTTGTCGACCACCAGCACGTGGGAGGAGACCGCCTCGCGGAGCGCCTCGAACAGCTCCGGCTCGGCCAGGCCGGCCACCGCGGCCAGCAGCCGGTGCTCGACCTCCCGGGCGGCGGCGGACGCGACCCGCAGCACGTGCTGGGTGCGGTCGGGCAGCAGCTCGATGCGGGCCATCAGGGTGTCGCGCAGCGTCGGCGGCAGCTCCCCGGCCACGCCGCAGGCGGCGGCGAGCAGCTCCTCGGTGAAGAAGGCGTTGCCCTGGCCGCGGGCGAACAGCTCGTCGACCAGCTCGGCCTCTGGCTGCCGGCCGAGGATCCCGGCCACCTGGGCGACCAGCTCGGACCGCTCGAACCGTTGCAGCTCCAGCCGCTCGACCCACCAGCTCCGGTCCAGCTCGGCCAGGAACGGCCGCAGCGGGTGGCGGCGGTGCAGCTCGTCGGTCCGGTAGGTGAGCACCAGCAGCAGCCGCCCCTGGCGCAGGTTGCGGATCAGGAACGCCAGCAGGGCTCGGGTGGAGTGGTCGGCCCAGTGCAGGTCCTCGACGACCAGCACGGCCGGCCGCTGGGCGGCGAGCCGCTCGAGCACGCCGAGCAGCAGCTCGAACAGGCGGCCCTGGCCGCTGGCGAGGTCGAGCTCGCGCGGGTCGTCGACCGGACGGGCGGGGCCCAGCTCAGGCAGCAGCCGGGCCAGCTCGACCCGGGCGTGGGCGAACCAGCGCTCGACCGCGTCGGGCTCGGTGGTCCGCAGCATGGTGCGCAGCGCCTCCACCACCGGGGCGAAGGGCACGCCTTCCTCCCCGAGACCGATGCAGCCGCCGGTGAGCACGGCCGCGCCGGCCCTCCTGGCCCGGCCGACCAGCTCGTCCACCAGGCGGGTCTTGCCGACGCCGGCCTCGCCGCCGACCGCCAGCACGACCGGGATCCCCGCGCCCGCCCGCTCGAGCGCCTCGTCGAGGTGGGCGAGCTCGCGCGTGCGCCCGATGAACGTCGGGCAGGAGAAGCGGCCGCTCATGCCGTCCAGTATGGCCTCCCCGGACATGGGTGGGCACGAGCCGGCGGGGGTGGGATCCGCCGGCTCGTGCCGGTTGGTCGCGCTGCCGGTGCCGGGCACGGTCAGGCCACGGCGCGTCCGGCTGGGTGTCGCGGCGCGACCTGAACGCGCCCGCTGGCCGAAGCGTAGCGCCGGGCCCTCCTGGCCCTGCGCCGCACGATCTTGGCAAGACCGGCCTGCTCGGCGTCCCGGCGGTACTCCGCCACCCGCTCCTGGCCCAGGAGCTCCAGCATCATGCTCTGCATCTTGGTCACCTCGTCCTGGCTCGGGTCTCGTCTGCTTCCGTGACCAGACTAGGTCTGAGGTGCCTGGGTCCGAATCGGGCGGTCGCCTTAGGTTGCCCACCCCGCCCACCTCATTGTCGGACCGGGCAGGTCCTAGCCACCTTAGGCTCGCCGTCGGCGGCCTTGGCTGTGGTCTTGGCGCGCGCTGGGCGGCCTTGGCTGTCGTCATGGGCGTTGCCGTCGACGGCGTTCGCTGTCGTTTCGGGGCGTTGCCGTCGGCGGCCTTGGCTATGTCTTGGGCGCCGTCGGCGGCCTCGCTGTCGATTCGCCCGGCGGGACGCTCCGTCGCCGTCAGCGCTGCCCGGTGAGCATCCCGACGGCGGCGGTGCCGATGGCGGCGAAGGCCAGGTCGGCCGGGAGGGGCCGGCCCACGTGGAAGCCCTGGACGGTGCCGCAACCGAGCCGGCGAAGGCCCCGGCGGCGGTCGATGCTGGCCGGCCCAGCTTGCACCGGTGACAGAACGGCGCGAGAATCTCGAAGCGTGCAGGACAGACAAGCGTGATTGGGACCACAGTGGTGCGCCGGCGAAAGGATCCGGGCATGTCCTTGGTGGATGCGGAGCTCTCCGCCGTCCGGCGGGGCTACGACCGTGGCGTCGTGACCTGGGAGGAGGTGTGCCAGCGGTTCGACGAGCTGGAGCGGCTGCTCTGGTGCACGGTGTTCCACCGGTTGCGCGGGGTGGAGCCGTGCGAGGGGCGTGTCCCCGCCAGCGGGCCAGCCGGGCGTGTCCCCGCCAGCGGGCCAGCCGTCCCGGCGACCTGAGCCGCGGTCCCGGGCGGCGAGGAGGCGGCCCGCGGTGCGCGCGGGCCGCCTCCTCCGCACTCCGCATCCCGTGCCGTGCCGGCACGGGCGCCTACGGGGCGATGAGCAGGCGGCGCAGCACCTTGCCGGAGGATGTCCTCGGCACCCGCTCGACCAGGACGAGCTGGCGGGGTGCCTTGGCCGCGGCCACGCGGTCCAGGGCGAACCCGCGCAGGTCGTCGAGGGTCGGCGGGCGGTCCGGGTCGGCCGGGACGACGAACGCGACCACGCGCTGGCCCCACTCGGGGTCGGGCAGGCCGCGCACGGCCGCGTCGGCCACCGCCGGATGGGCCGACAGGGCCCCCTCAACCTCCACCGGGTGCACGTTCACGCCGCCGCTGACGATCAGGTCGTCGCGCCGCCCCAGCACGACCAGGCGGCCGTCCGGCTCCAGCCGGCCCAGGTCGCCGGTGTGGAGCACGCCCCCGCGCAGGGCGGCCGCGGTCGCCTCAGGATCGTCCCGGTAGCGTCGCAGCACCATCTCCCCGCGCACGCCGATCTCGCCGTCGGCGGCGACCGACAGCTCCACCCCGGCCAGGGCGTGGCCGTCGTGGGCGACACCCCCGAACGTCTCGGTGAGCCCGTAGGTGCGCGTCAGCGGCACACCGGCCCCGGTCGCTGCGGCGAGCAGCCCGGCCGGGGCTGCGGCGCCGCCGAGCAGGACTCGGCGGAAGCGGCGCAGGTCGCAGCCGTCCTCGAGCAGTCGCCGGAGCATGGTCGGGACCAGCGACACCAGGGTGGCGTCAGCGGCGGCCCCGTCGACCAGGGCGACGTCGAAGCGGTCGTGGACCTCGACCGGGACCCCGGTGTGCCAGCCCCGGGCGACGATGGCGAGCCCGGCCACGCCGTGCATGGGCACGCAGGCGAGCCAGCGGTCCCCTGGGCCGGCGCCGACCGCCGCCGACACCGCCAGCGCCGACGCGCGGATCCCGGCGGCGGTCAGCTCGACCAGCTTCGGGGTCCCGGCCGTTCCCGAGGTGGCGACGACCGCGGCCACGTCGGCCTCGGCCGGGCGCCCGCCGGGCCGCCGGGCCCGGCCGTCGCCGTCGACCAGATGCGTGGGACGGGCCGCGTCGAGCAGGCGCCGGACCTCGGGGCCTGGCGCCCCGGGGTCGAGCGGCAGCACCGCCTCCCCCGCCTCCCAGGCGCTCATCACGGCCGTGGCAGCCGCCGCCCGGGGCAGGGCGACCGCCACCAGCGGGGTGTGGAGGGAGCCGGACACGAGGGCTACCCTAGCAGCCGCATCCCGACCGAGCCGACGAAGGAGCGCGAGCGCCCGTGGAGTGGCACCAGCATGGCGAGTGGAGCGACATCCGGTACGAGACCGCCGACGGCATCGCCAAGATCACCATCTGCCGTCCCGAGGTGCGCAACGCGTTCCGCCCCAGGACCCTGTTCGAGCTCTCGGCAGCGTTCGAGCTGGCCCGCAACGACCCCGGGGTCGGCGTGGTGGTGCTCACCGGCGAGGGCACCGAGGCGTTCTGCTCCGGCGGCGACCAGCGCATCCGCGGTGAGGACGGCTACGTCGGCGACGACGGCGTCGGCCGCCTCAACGTCCTGGACCTGCAGGTGCAGATCCGGCGCCTGCCCAAGCCGGTGATCGCGATGGTGGCCGGCTACGCGATCGGCGGTGGGCACGTGCTGCACCTGGTCTGCGACCTCACCGTCGCGGCCGACAACGCCCGCTTCGGCCAGACCGGCCCCAAGGTCGGGTCGTTCGACGGCGGCTACGGGGCCGGGCTGCTGGCCCGGACGGTCGGCCGCAAGAAGGCGGCCGAGATCTGGTTCCTCTGCGAGCAGTACGACGCCGAGGCGGCCCTGGCCATGGGCCTGGTCAACACCGTGGTGCCCGTGGACCGGCTCGAGGAGACCACCGTCGCCTGGTGCCGGAAGATCCTCGACAAGAGCCCGCTGTCGCTGCGGCTGCTCAAGGCGGGCCTGAACGCCGACTCCGACGGGCTCGCGGGCATCCAGCAGCTCGCCGGGGACGCCACCCTGCTCTACTACATGACCGAGGAGGCCCAGGAGGGCCGCAACGCCTTCCGCGAGAAGCGCCCGCCCGACTTCTCCAAGTTCCCCCGCCGGCCCTGACCGGCATGGACGTCTGGCTGCGGGGCGCCCGCCCGAGGACCCTGGTCGCCGCGGTGGTGCCGGTGCTGGTGGGCACGGCCGCGGCCGCCGCCGAGCGGCCGGCGGTCGCCTGGCGGGCGTTGGCCGCCCTGGTCGTCGCGCTCGGCATGCAGGTCGGGGCCAACTACGCCAACGACTACTCCGACGGCGTGCGGGGTGCCGACAGCCCGGCACGCCTGGGCCCGGCCCGGCTGGTCGCCACCGGCCTGGCAACCCCCGGCCAGGTGAAGCGGGCCGCCGGCCTGGCCTTCGCGGTGGCCATGGCGGCCGGGCTCGCCCTGGCCGTCGCGGTCGACCTGCGCCTGCTCGCGGTCGGGGTGGCCGCCGTCGCAGCCGCGGTGCTGTACACCGGCGGCCCGCGGCCCTACGGGTACGCCGGGTTCGGCGAGCTTTCGGTGCTGGTCTTCTTCGGTGTGGTGGCCACCTGCGGCTCGGCCTACGTCCAGCTCGGGCGGGTCCCGCCCGCTGCGCTGGCCGCCTCGGTGCCGGTCGGGCTGGCCGCGGTCGCCCTCCTGATCGCCAACAACATCCGCGACATCGAGGGCGACCGGCGCGCCGGCAAGCGCACCCTGGCCGTCCGCCTGGGCCGGTCCCGCTCGCGGGCGCTGTTCGTCCTGGTCGTGGCCGCGGTGTTCGTGGCCGTCGCGCTGCTCGGCCTGTCCCGCCCGCCGGTGCTGCTGGCGCTGGCCGCAGCGCCCCTGGCCCTCTCCCCTGTCCACCTGGTGCGGCGGCGCGAGGACGGCCCCGGCCTGATCGCCGCCCTGGCCGGCACCGCCCGGCTCCAGCTGGCCCTCGGCGTGCTGCTGGCCGCGGGCCTGTGGCTGTCGTGAGCCAAGGCTCCCGCCAGCCGGACTGCGGATCCCCGACCATGGCACAGGCGCTGTTGGGGGGCCGCGGCGGCGGGATCCACCCGGCCATGGCGCAGGCGCTCTTGGGGGGCCGCGGGGGGAGCGAGCTCCCCCCACATCGAACAAGGACTACGGTCAGGGGCACGCTACACCAGAGCGAGTTCCCCCACATCGAGCGAGACTACACGCCACGCCAGAGCGAGCTCCCCCACACTGACCGAGGACTACCGGTCGATGTGCTCGCCCATGAACCTCTCGACCAGCTCGCCGACCTTGTCGGGGCGCTCGAGGTGGGCGGCGTGACCGGCCCCGGGAACCAGGGCGGTGCGGGCGCGCGGGCCGATCGCGGCCGCTATCTGCCCGGCCAGGGCGGCGAACTTGGCGTCCAGGGCCCCGGCGAGAAGCAGGGCCGGCGGGCGGAGGGTGGCCAGCCGGTCCCAGAGCGGCTCCTGGCTGCCGGTGCCGAGCAGGCGCAGGGCGGCGGCCAGGCCCTCGGCGGTGTTGGCCAGCCGGGCGGCCCGCCCGGCCCGCTCCGCGGGCAGGGTGGCGAACAGCGGCCCAGCCAGCCAGCGGTCGAGGAACGCCTCGACCCCGTCGCGCTCGATCCGGGCGGCCAGGGTCTCGTCGGCGGCCCGGCGCTCGGCCCGGGCGGCAGGGTCCTGGATGCCGGGCGAGGCGCCCACCAGGACCAGCGCCCGGACCAGGTCGGGCCGGTCCAGGGCCAGGCGCAGGCAGACGCGCCCCCCGAGCGAGTAGCCGGCGTAGGCGGCCCGCCCTCCGGCCTGGCCGAGCAGGCGGGCGGCGCCGGTCAGGTCGGCCCGGGCCGCGCCCGAGCCGCCGTGGCCGGGCAGGTCGGCGCGGACCACCTGCCAGCGCGGGCGCAGGCGCGCGGCCAGCGGCTCCCAGGAGGCAAGGGTCTGGGTGAAGCCGTGGGCGAGGACGACCCGCGGGCCCGTCCCCTCGACGGTGCGGTGCAGCACCTGGGGATGGTAGCCCGCCCCGGGCCCGGGCCGTGAGCGACGCGGGGCGGACGTTCGCGCTCACCTTGGTGGACGAGCTGGTCCGGGGTGGGGTGGCCGACGCCTGCCTGGCCCCCGGGTCGCGGTCGGCCCCCCTCGCCCTCGCCCTCGCCGAGCACCCCGGGGTGCGCGTGCACGTGCACGTCGACGAGCGGTCGGCCGGGTTCTTCGCGCTGGGCGCGGCCAAGCGGTCAGGGCGGCCGGCGGCGGTGGTGTGCACCTCGGGGACGGCGGCGGCCAACTTCCACCCGGCCGTGCTCGAGGCGCATCACGCCAGGGTGCCGCTGCTGGTGCTGACCGCGGACCGGCCCCCGGAGCTCCGCGACACCGGCGCCAACCAGAGCGTCGACCAGCTGAGGCTGTACGGGGACGCGGTGCGCTGGTTCTGCGAGGTGAGCCTGCCGGTGGACGGTCCGGGTGCCGGCCGGTACTGGCGCTCGCTCGCCGCCCGGGCGGTGGCCGCCGCGGCCGGCCCGCCCGCCGGCCCCGTCCATCTCAATCTCGCCTTTGCCGAGCCGCTGGTCCCGGGCGAGCTGGGCGGTGAGCCCGCGCCCGGCCGTCCCGGCGGGGCGCCTTGGACGGTGTCGGCTGCGTTCCCCCGGCGGCCAGCTCCGGCCGAGGTGGACGCCCTGGCCGAGCGGGTCCGGGCCGCCTCGCGCGGCCTGCTCGTCGTGGGCTGGGGCTCGGGGCTGGGCTTGGAGGCTGCCGACGCGTTCGCCCGGGCGGCTGGCTGGCCGGTGCTGGCCGACCCGCTGTCGGGCCACCGCCGCGGACCGCACGCCGTGGCCGCTTACGACGCCCTGCTCCGGGTGCCTGGGTTCGCCGCCGCCCACCGGCCAGAGCTGGTGGTCCGGGTGGGTGCCGGCCCGACCAGCAAGGCGCTCGGCACCTGGCTGGACGCGAGCGTGCCCCAGGTGCTCGTCGACCCGGACGGGGCCTGGCCCGACCCGGGCCGGGCCGCCGCCACCCGCCTCGTGGCCGATGCGTCCGCGCTGCTCGGCGCGGTCGCGGCCGCGCTCGGCCCGGGGTGCCGCGGGCCAGGGGACTCGGCATCGGCCTGCCGGGGGGCGGGGGACTCGGTCCCGGCGCACTGCCTGGGAGCTGGCCGGTCCCCGGATCTGACCGGACCCGAGCGGGCCGCGGGAGCCGCGGCCTGGCTGCACGCCTGGACCTCCGCGGACGCGCTGGCCGGGTCGGCCATGGACGCCCTGCTCGACGGCTGGGAGGAGCCGTTCGAGGGCCGGGTCGCCCGCGACCTGGTGGCTGGCCTGCCCGGCGGGGCGACCCTGGTGGTCGGGTCGAGCATGCCAGTGCGCGACGTGGACACCTTCGCCCGCGCCCGCGACGGCCTGGCGTTCGTGGCCAACCGGGGCGCGAGCGGCATCGACGGGTTCGTCGCGACCGCCCTGGGCGTCGCCGCGGCCGGCGGCGGGCCGGTCGCCGCGCTCTGCGGCGACCTGACCTTCCTCCACGACGCGAGCAGCGTCCTCGGCGCCGGGCGCCGGGCCGAGCCGGTGGTATTCGTCGTCTGCGACAACGACGGTGGCGGGATCTTCTCGTTCCTGCCTCAGGCCGAGCTTCCCGAGCGGTACTTCGAGCCCCTGTTCGGCACCCCGCACGGCCTCGACCTGGGCGCCCTGGCCGCCGCCGCCGGCCTGGCCTGCCACCGGGTGACCCGCGCCGGCGACCTGGTCCCGGCTGTCGCCGAGGCGCTCGCCGCGCACCGCACGACCGTGCTGCTGGTCCCGGGCGACCGCGCGGTCAACCTGGCCAGGCACCGCGCGGCCGCCCGCGCCGTGGCCGAGGCCCTGGGCGAGCGCGACCGGTCAGGGCGACCGTAGGCGTTCGGCCCCGCCCTGCGGCTACGGGTCTCTGCCGCCGGGTCCGGAGGCCGCCGCCTGCGGAGCCGCTCGGCGGCGGGCCCGGCGCCGCACCGCCGCGACCAGGGGGTCGACCACCCGGGCCAGGAGCGGGCCGAGCACGGCGAGGATCAGCACGTAGGTGGCGGCCAGCGGGCCGAGGGCCGGCTCCGGGCCGGCGGACACGGCCAGCCCGGCGATCACGATCGAGAACTCGCCGCGGGCGACCAGCACGGCCCCGGCGCGCCAGCGTCCCCTGGTGCCGACGCCGGCCCGGCGGGCCGCCCACCAGCCGGTGGCCACCTTGGTCGCCGTGGTGGCCAGGGCGAGGCCGATTGCGGCCGGGGCGACGGCCGGGATGGAGCCGGGGTCGGTGCGCAGGCCGAAGAACACGAAGAACACCGCTGCGAACAGGTCGCGCAGCGGGGTGAGCAGGGGGCGGGCGGCGTCCGCGGCCGGGCCCGACAGCGCGATGCCGACCAGGAACGCCCCGACCGCGGCCGAGACCTGCAGCCGCTGGGCGAGTCCGGCCACGACCAGGGCGAGGCCGAGGATCAGCAGGAGCAGGACCTCGTCGTTGGGGCTGAACACCAGGCGGCTGAGGGCGGTGCCGTAGCGGACGGCGAGCACGATCACGGCCACGACGGTGGCCAGCGCCAGCCCCAGGGGTCCCGCGGCGGCCAGCAGGCTCCCGCCGACCAGCAGCCCGGAGACCAGCGGCAGGTAGACGGCCATGGCGAGGTCCTCGATGACCAGGATCGACAGCACCATCGGGGTCTCGCGGTTGCCCAGCCGCCCGAGGTCGCTGAGGACCTTGGCGACGATGCCCGAGGAGGTCACGTAGGTCACCCCGCCGAGCACGACCGCGGTCAGCGGGGACCAGCCCAGCAGCAGTCCGGCCAGCACGCCGGGAGTGAAGTTGAGGGCGAGGTCGACCAGGCCGGCCGGTGCGGCGGCGCGCAGGCTGCCGACCAGCTCGTCGGCGGAGTACTCGAGGCCGAGGAGCAGCAGCAGCAGGATGACGCCGATCTCGGCGCCCACCTCGATGAACTCCTGGGCGGTGACCAGCGGCAGCAGTCCGCCCTCTCCGAACGCCAGGCCGGCCAGGAGGTACAGGGGGATGGCCGACAGCCCGAGCCGGCCGGCCAGCCGGCCGAGGATCCCGAGCCCGAGGATGACCCCGCCAAGCTCCAGCAGCAGGGTCGCGCCGTGCATGGCGGTCAGCTCCCCAGGATGCCGGCCAGCGACCTGACGCCGGGGGCGGTCCCGACCACGACCAGGGTGTCGCCCGGCTGGAGCTGGAAGTCCGGGGCGGGCGCGGGCACGGCGCTGCCGTTCCGGAGGACCGCGACGATCGACACCCCGGTGCGGGTGCGGGCCTGGGTGTCGGCGATCGTCCGGCCGCCGTAGGGGGAGCCGGGCCGGATCGGCAGCCAGTCGATGGCCAGGCCCTCGACCTGCTGCTGCAGGTCGGCCAGGCGCTCGACGATCCGGGCGGCGCCCAGCAGCTCGGCCAGCGCGTCGGCCTCCTCGTCGGTGAGCTGGACGACCTCCTGGCAGGCGTCCGGGTCGGCCCGGTCGTAGAGCAGCAGGTCGCGCCGGCCGCTGCGGTGGGTGACCACGCCGAGCTGGCGCCCGGCGCGGGTGGTGAAGTCGTGGCGCAGCCCCACCCCGGGCAGGGCCGTCTCCTGGATGTCCATGTCGCGGTTTGCTCCCTTCGACAGGTGGCGGGCGTGCCGGGCTGGACCCGGTCAGGCGCTGGTGAGCACCCGCAGCATCGCCTCGAGCTTGTAGCCGGACTCGGCCCACTCGGCCTCGGGGTCGGAGCCGGCCACGATCCCGGCGCCAGCCACCAGCCGCGCGACCGGGCCGTCGAGCGTCGCGCAGCGCAGGGCGACCGCCCACTCGCCGTCGCCGCGGTGGTCGACCCAGCCCACCGGCCCGCCATAGGCGCCCCGGTGGAACGGCTCCAGCCAGGCGAGCACCTCGAGGGCCGCTTCCCGGGGCGCTCCGGCCACGGCCGGGGTCGGGTGCAGCAGGCCGGCAAGCTCGAGCGCGGACGGCAGCGGCTCGGTCAGCGCGGCCGACACCCGGGTGGCGAGGTGGGCGACGGTCGGCAGGCGCACCACCTCGACCGGCGCGACCGCGACGTCGTCGGCCACCTTGGCGAGCGTCTCGGCCACCATGTCGACCACCAGGCGGTGCTCGACGGCCTCCTTGCCGGAGGAGCGCAGCCAGGCCACCCGGCGGGCCTCCTCGTGGGCCGTGCCGCCGCGGGCGACCGTGCCGGCCATCGGCCGGGAGGTGGCCACCCTCCCCCTCCTCGCGACCAGCAGCTCCGGGCTCGCGCCGACGAACCCGTCGCTGGCGTACATGAACGAGCCGGCCGACCGGTCGCGGAGGCGGCGCAGCACCGCCGCGCTCCGGAACGGCGCGGCCGCCTCGACCAGCAGCTCGCGGGCGAGCACGACCTTGTCCAGCCGGCCCGCGGCGATCAGGTCCAGGGCAGCGGCCACAGCGGCCTGGAAGCCGGCGCGGTCCTGGCCGGCGGGGGAGCGGACCGCGAGCATGCCCGGCCAGGCGCCGTCGCTCGCACCGGCTGGCGGCCGGGCGCGCAGGTCGGGCGGGTCGGGCCAGCGGCCCGCGGCCGTCACCACCGCCCACACGGCGCGGCCCGGGCCGCGCCGGAGGGCCAGCTCGGGCACGGTGAGCCGGCCCGGGGTGGCGTCGCCGAACGGGATCGCGCCGACTGCCAACGGTCCCAGGCCGCTGCCCTGGGGGTCGTCGATGCGGGCGCCGCGCAGCAGCGCGCCGGCCTCGTCGGCCGCCCGCTGGATCCGGTCCCGCCCGGTCGCGACCTCGATCCGGGCCGCCACGCCGGCGGTCACCAGCTCGCCGGTTGGCGAGGCCCAGGCGAACCCCGGCTCCGCGGCGAGGTCCAGGAGGTCGAGGTCGGATGCCAGGCGCAGCACCCGGCTGTGCAGCCGGGTGCTCGAGGCCACCGGGTTCGGGTCGTCCCCGTCCTGGTCGCTCATTGCTGGCCGGTCCTGGGTTGGAGGTCGGTCCTGGGTTGGGCGTCGGTCGCGGGCTTGGTCATGGACCCATCGTAGAAGGGGCGGCCGGGGTGCGCGACCGCGCCCCGGCCGCGCTGCCGGCCGCCGCGGGTGACCTCGAGGACGAACCGGCCCGAGTCCTTGTCGATGGGCCGCCGGGAAGCGGTGGGCGTCCAGGCGGACGAGGTGGTGTCGGGCATGCACGGCGACTCGTAGGTGCCGCCGGGAAGCGGTGGGCGTCCAGGCGGGTCGCGGAGCAGTCGGGATCAGCTGAGGCCGAACCCGCCCGGCTCCTACCTGCGGAGTTGCGCCTGTGCTTGCAATTGTTTATCATGGGAGTACCGCAGTAAGCAGACCCACCATCGCACACGACTGAGGGAGCCACCACATGGCAACCACCACCACCACCAGGACCAGGGAGCGTGCCCGCAAGCAGGTCCACGCGGCTCGTGAGCAGGCCATGCAGGCCCAGCGCACCCTGCGGTCGCTGCTCGCCGACTCCGCCTACGCCACCGTGGGCGCTGGCGAGGCCGCCGTCGAGCTGATCCGGTCCATCGACCGGGTCCGCGTCGAGACCCCCAAGCAGGTCCGGACTCTCGGCAAGGAGGCCCCCGAGCGGCTCCGCACCCTCCGCGGCCAGGCCGGGCAGGAGTTCGACGGGCTGGCCAGGCGCGGCCGCGAGCTGGTCCACTCGATCCGCACCAGCTCCGCCACCGGGGACGCGGCCGACCAGGTCCGCACCGCCCGTAGCCGGGTGAAGGCCGCCGGCACCAGCGTGACCCGGGCCGCCGGCGAGACCGCCGAGGCCGTCGACACCGCCGGGGCCGTCGACAAGGCCGCCGACATCGCCGCCAGCAAGACCGAGCCGAAGGCCGACCGCGAGATCGTCGTCGGGAGCGCCCGCAGCGACCAGGCCGTGGAGGTCCGCACGACCGCCGCTCCCAGGCCCGAGGCCGCCAAGGCGACCACCGCCAGCGCCCCCCGCAAGGGCCGCGACACCCGTTCCTACGAGGAGCGGAGCGTCGAGGAGCTGCGCGAGCGGGCCAAGGAGCTCGGCATCGAGGGTCGCTCCTCGATGGGCAAGGACGAGCTGATCTCGGCGCTGCGCAACCGCTGAGCGGATACCCGTTCCATGGCCACGGCCCCGGCATCCCGCCGGGGCCGTGGCCTTCGGGCCCGCCGGCCAACAACTTGGTCGTCCCAGCGCCACCGTGCCGAGTTGCGCCGTGCCGAGGTGCGCGCACTCGGCCTGGCCAGGTCATCGGGCGGCGGGCCCGCTGCCGTGGGCCGCTGTGGGCCGTGGCCTTTGCCGTGTCGACGTCTGGTACGCGGGATACCCAGGCGCGGCTCTACACTTGCAAGCAGGCGGGAGGTCGCATGGGCCGGGTCGGGCTGGTTCTCGGGGCAGGGGGCGTCGTCGGGCACGCCTTCCACGCTGGCGTGCTGCGCGCGCTCGCCGAGACGACCGGCTGGGACCCGCGCTCGGCCGAGCTGGTCGTCGGCACCTCCGCCGGGGCGCACGTCGCCGCCCTGCTGCGCGGGGGCTTCAGCGCGGCCGACATCGCGGCGCGGACCGCGGGCGATCCGGTCTCCGCCGAGGGCGCTCGCATCCTGCGCCGGATCGGCCCGAACGAACCCGTTCCCGGCCCGCGGAGCCGCTCGGTCGGGATGGCCTCGCCCGGGCTGCTGCTGCGCAGCGTGGTCCGCCCGTGGCAGGCGCCGCGGCTGGGGTCGCTGACGGCGGCCGCCCTGCCCCGGGGCCGGGTCTCCCTCGACCCGTTCGCCGCCCGCCTGCGCTGGCTGTTCGAGTCGGGCTGGCCCGAGGCGGCGCTGTGGCTGTGCGCGGTCCGGCTGCGCGACGGGCGGCGCGTGGTGCTCGGCCAGCCTGGCGCGCCAGCCACCGACGTGGGCACGGCCGTGGCCGCCTCTTGCGCCATCCCCGGCTGGTTCGCGCCAGCCCAGATCGGCGGAAACTGGTACATCGACGGCGGCGTCCACTCCCCCACCAACCTCGACGCGGTGGCCGGCCTCGGGCTCGACCTGGTCGTGGTCAGCGCGCCGATGTCGGTGGCCAGGGGCGTCCGCCGCCGCTCGGTGGACCTGCCCGCGCGCCGGGCGTTGCGCCTGCGCCTGGCCGACGAGGCGTGGCGCGTGCGCCGCCAGGGCACCCTGGTGGTGGCGTTCCAGCCCACCGCGGCCGACCTGGAGGTGATGGGGCTGAACTCCATGAACCCCAGGCGCCGCTACCCGGTCGTGCGCCGCGCCTACGAGTCGGCTCTGGGCCGCCTCGGCCGGCCCGAGTGCCGCGACCGCCTCGCCGCCCTCGGCGACGACGGGTAGGCGAGACCGTCCTCGGGTGCCGCTAGGGTGACCCGGCCGGTCCGGCCAGGAGCGCTGGCAGCGGCTCGGCGTGGACCACCGTGAGGTGGGTCACCGCCCTGCTCAGCACGATGTACAACCGCCGGAGGCCGAGCGGCTCGGCCTGCACGATGGCGGCCGGCTCCACCACGACCACCTGGTCGTACTCCAGGCCCTTGGCCTGGGAGGCGGGGACGACGGTGACGCGAGCCGCCTGCCCGAGCCGGTCCAGCGCTGCCAGGTCGGTCCCGTGGCGGCGCAGCTCCCCGGCCACCCGGTCGACCTCGCCGTCGGCGGCGATCACGCCGACCGACCCCTCGGCCCGCAGGGCGTCGCGCACGGCCCGCACCCAGGCCGCGGCGAGCCCGGACGGCTCGACCTGGCGCAGCTCCAGCGCGCCGGAGACCTCGCGCACCGACCGGGCCGGCGTGAGCCCCGGCGCGATGTGGGGCAGCAGCCGGTTGGCGAGGTCGAGCACGGCGCGCGGCGCCCGGAACGCCCGCGGGAGCGAGCGGATCTCGCCCTCGGGCTTGCCGAGGTGGGCGAGCGCGGTCCCCCAGTCGTCCACCGCCCAGGGGGTCGTGCCCTGCGCGAGGTCTCCGAGGAGCGTGGCCGAGCCGTACCGGCAGCGCCGGCCGAGCGCCCGGAGCTGCATGGCCGACAGGTCCTGGGCCTCGTCGACCACCACGTGGCCGTAGGACCGGGGCGCGTCGAGCAGGGCGGCCAGCTCGTCGAGCAGGAACGCGTCGGCCGCCGTCCAGGGCGCGGCGGCGCGGCTCCGGGGCCGCCGCGCCCAGGCCAGCTCCTTCTGCTCGACGTCGCCGAGGACCCCGCCGGCCGCGGCGCGCAGCGCCTCCTCGTCGCCCAGCAGGTCGAACAGCAGCCTGGCGGGCTGGAGGGCCGGCCAGGCTGCGTCGACCAGCCTGCGGGCCGCCTTGGACCTGCGCGCCGCCTTCACGGCGTCGTCGATCGACTCGAACCCGGCGTGCCCGCCCCGCTCGGCCTGGGTCTGGCAGGCGCGGCCGAGCTGCTCCCACAACAGCTCCCGGGCCGCGGCGTAGGGTACGCCCCGGTCCCGCAGGGCCGCCACCATGGCCCGGAGGCGGCTCGCCGGGAGCCAGACGGCGCTCGACCCGAACGGCATCGCGAGCGGCTCAGCCGGCAGGCGGACCCGGCTGTACACCGCGCGCCGGAGGACCTCGGCCATGCGCGCGTCGGCCTTGACGGCGGCGGCGGCCGGGGTGTCGGTGCCCCGCACGGTGACGCCCCCGACCAGCTCCCCGATCGTCCGCTGGGTGACGTCGACCTCGCCCAGGCCGGGGAGCACCTGGCTGATGAACGCCATGAACGCCCGGCTCGGGCCGACCACCAGCACGTCGTCGGTGCGCAGGCGGTCGCGGTGCTCGTAGAGCAGGTACGCGGCCCGGTGCAGGCCGACGGCGGTCTTGCCGGTGCCCGGGCCGCCCTGGATGCAGATGGTCTCGCCGAGGGAGGCGCGCACGAGGTCGTCCTGCTCGGGCTGGATCGTGGCGACGATGTCGCGCATCGGGCCGACCCGGGGCCGCTCGATCTCGGCCCGCAGCGCCGCCTCGGCGATGGCCAGGTCGGCGTCGTCCTCGAAGTGCTCGTCCTGGAACGAGGTCAGCTCGCCCTGGGAGAACCCGAAGCGGCGCCGGCGCCACAGCCCCCAGGGGTCCTGCGGGCTCGCCCGGTAGAAGGGCCGGGCGACCGAGGCGCGCCAGTCCACCACCACCGGGTCCATCAGGTCGTCGTGGATGTGGCGGCGCCCGATGTGGAACCGTTCCCCCGCGAGCTCGGCCGCCTCGTCGGCGAGCTCGGCCGCCTCGTCGTAGTCGATGCGGCCGAAGAACAGCGGCACCGTCCCGTCGTCGGCCAGCGCGGCGACCCGGAGCCGGAGCCGGGCCCGCACCACCTCCTCGGCGATCTCGTCGCCACCGGTCGCGTCGAGGGACTCCGCCCGGCGCCGCATCTCCGCAAGGCACGCTCGTGCCCGCGCGAGCTGCGCGCGCTCGGCCCGCAGCTCGCACGCGAGCGCGCCGCCGTGTCCGCTCAACGATCCGACCCCCGAGGAGACGCCGGGTGGTCCGAATCCCGGCGCAAGCCCGCCATGCTACCGGGAATGTCGCCCGCGCTTCGAGTGGTTTCCGCTCGTGCCCACGAAGGGCGGCGCTACCTGATGAGCCTGCTGCCGGACGGGGTGATCGTGGCGTTCTGGCTCGGGTTGTAGACCAGGTTGGTCCCGCTGCCGGAGCTGATCTGCATGGTGCCTGCCACGACGAGGGAGTTGAGCTGCAGGATCCCCCCATCCGACGAGAGGTGCAGCCCGCCCGCTGCCGCGTAGATCGTGCCGGTGAAGCTGCCGGTGCTGCTGCTCGTCAGGGTGATGGGAGAGGTGTTGGTCTGGTCGGCGAAGATCGACAGGCCCTTGTACAGCCCGCTGGCGGGAGCGGTGACGAGGTACCGGGCGGTGGAGTTCTGGCTGAACGTCGCCCCGGGGCCGTTGCAGGGCTGTGGATACTGGGGGCAGGCGAGGTACACCGTGACCCCGGCGCCCAGCACCGTCGCGCTCGAGCTCAAGGTGAACTCACCGGTCACCACGTAGATGCCAGGGTTCATGCGCAGGGTGGTGCTGCCGCCGCCCACCACGATGCGGTCGTAGACGCCCTCGTTGACGGGCGGGGTGGAGGGGCTCGCCACCACCGTGCCGCGCGGGGGCAGGGCCCGGACCTGGTCGGGGGTGGGCAAGCCGGCCAGGGGGTCCTCGACCGGAGGGATGCCGAGGGTCGGGCTCGGCGTGAACTGCCCGCTCGAGCTGGCCTGCACCCCGCCGACCACGCCGATGGAGGGGGCGGTGACGCCGCCGCCGCCGCTCAGCACCGCGGCGTTCACGGCGTCGGAGTTGACCACGACCCCGGCGCCGCTCACGGTGATCCCCCCGCCGCCGGTGACCGCGAGGGCCTGGGCCGCGTCCCGGTCGAGCACACACAGCGCGCAGGGAGTGATGCCGCTGGTCGGACCGGCCGCGGCGAGCGCCTTCACCGCGCCGGAGCGCCGCCCCAGGATGCCCGCGAACGCGTAGGTGGGCTCGAGCGGCGGGGTGACCACCTGGATGGCCGTGTTGCCGGCATGGCAGCCAGCGCCGGGGGCCGGGACCGGAGCGGGCGGCGCCCAGCAGGTGATGTCGCCATCGGCGTCGGTGGCGTTGACGTCCCAGCCAGTGCCGTCGTCCAGGCCGGGGACGTTGCTGTTCAGGTACGCCTTGACCGCGGCGACCGCGCCGGCCGGGTCGCCGGGCAGCTCGGCCAGGCCGGCCAGCACGGCCGCGTCGGCGGCCGTCTGCGCCTCCGACCGGGCGGCCCAGCTGAGGCCGACGTCGACGACCAGGGCGCCGAACGCGAGCATGAGCGTGAGGACCAGGGCCACGATAACGGCGACCTGCCCGTGCTCATCGTCTCTTCGCGGGAAGCGGTCCCCCATCAGCGTCTCCGGAGGCGCGGGCGGACGCCCTGGCCGGCGACCTGCCGGCCCTGGCCGGACACCTGCCGGCTGGGGCGACCTCGTACGCGCTGACGACGTCAGGAGGCGCCATCGTCGCGCATCGCCACTGTGGAGACCAATTTCCGGTCTAACTGTACGAACGAGACTTCTACCCTGTTACTACCGCAAGCTTGACCAGCTCGGCGAGGCCGGCCTCGATGCCCTGGCAGACGACCTCGACGTCGGGGACGCTGTCGTAGTCGGCGGTGACGCCGAACGTGAGCCGGCCGTCGTAGGAGAAGACCGCCACGCCGACCCGCATGGGGCTGGCCAGCGGCACGTACGGGCACGCCTCGACCAGGCGCCGGCCGAGCGCGTACAGGGGGTGCTGGGGGCCGGGCACGTTGGTGGTGACGGTGTTGACGCTGCCCTGCCCGAAGCGGCCGAGGGCCCTGATGGCGACGCGGGCGCCGAGCGCCAGCAGCAGCGGCGGGGCGAACCCGGACAGCGACGTCAGCGTCTCGGCCGCCACCGCCTGCCTCGACTGCTTGAGCCCGTCCATCTGGCGCCGGACCGCGGCCAGCCGCTCGGCCGGGTCGGCGACCCCGACAGGCAGCTCGGCGACCATCGCCGAGACCCGGTTGTTGTAGCTGCCCCGCTCCCCCGGGCGGCGCACCGACACCGGGACCAGGGATCGGACCACCGCGCCCTCGGGGGTGTCGCCGTGGGCGAGCAAGAGGTCCCGCAACCCACGGGTGACGGCTGCCAGGACCACGTCGTTGACGGTTCCGCCCAGCCCGGTGCGGACCGTCCGCACGTCGTCGAGGGTCGCCGCCGCCCAGCCCCAGCGACGGTGCGGGCCGATCGGCCCGGCCAGCGAGGAGCCGGGCGCCACGCGCACCAGGCCGGGCACGGTGGCCAGGCCGCGGGCGGTGTCGGCCAGCAGCCGGGCCAGGCGCAGAGGCGCCCCGGTCACGGCCCGGGCCGCCCGCCACTGCTCGTAGGGGCTGGCCAGGTAGTCGATGACGGCCTCCCCGGCCAGGCGCAGGCTGGACGGCTCGGGCACGGGCCGCCACGTGTCGGGCACGGCCGGCGACGGCTCCGGGGTGTCGTCGAGCAGCACGGTGAGCAGGTCGGTGCCGGCGATGCCGTCGACCATGCAGTGGTGCGCCTTGGTGAACAGGGCCCAGTGGCCGTCCTCGAGGCCTTCGACGACCCACAGCTCCCAGAGCGGCTTGGTCCGGTCGAGCTGCTGGGACATGACGCGGCCGACCAGGTTGCGGAGCTGCTCGCGGCCGCCGGGCTGCGGCAGGGCGGTGTGCCTCAGGTGGTAGCCGAGCCGGAAGTGGACGTCGTCGGACCAGACCGGCCGCCCGACGGCGAACGGCACCGTCCGCACCCGCTGGCGGTAGCGCGGGGCGAGCGGCAGCTTGCCGGCCACCATCCGCTCCACGTCGGCATAGGCCGGGCTTGGACCCTCGAAGATCGCCACCGAGCCGATATGCATGTGGTTGACGTCGTCCTCGATGTGGAGGAACGAGGCGTCCTGCGGGCTCAGGCGGTCCATGGCAGCCTCCTCCGTCGCCCGGCTACGCCCCGGCCGCCTCACCGCGGGGTCTGGCGTGTCCAGCGGCCGTCGCGGCTGGGCGGCCGGGGCCGTCCAGCCAGGCGGTCACCACCTCGGCGAAGCGGCCCGGGTCCTCGATCTGCGGCACGTGCCCGATGCCGTCGAGCACCTCGAAGGCCCAGTCAGGCCGGAGCCGGGCGAGGTTGCGGCCGCTCCCGAGGGGGACCAGGCGGTCGCCGGTGCCGTGGACGAGCAGGGTCGGGACGGTGACCGAGCCGATCACCCGCAGGTAGCCCCCGGGGCGGGCCAGCACGGCGAGCAGCGAGCGGGCCGCCTGCAGGAAGGCCGCGTCAGCCCACGGCATCCCTTCCCGCTCGCGGGCGAGCGCCAGCCCGGCCGCCACCACCTCGGGCGGCACCCGGCCCGCGTCCACGCAGCACAGTTGCAGGGTCTCGCGCACGACCCCCTCGGTGCCGAGCTGGGCGCGGTGGCGGGCCAGGAACCGCTCCCCCACCCCGGGGATCGCATAGGCGGCGAAGGCCGCGCCGACCAGGCGGTCCAGGGGCACGCCGCGGGGGCGCGGAACGGACGGGGAGACCAGCACGAGCCCGGCCACCCGCTCGGGGTGCTGAGCCGCCTCGAGCACCGAGATCATGCCGCCCATCGAGTTGCCGACCAGGACCGTGGGCGCGCCGGCGACCTCCTCGACGAAGCGGCCGAGCAGCCGCTGGTTGGCCCGCACCCGGGTGGAGCGGCCGGCCGGCGGGGTGCGGCCGAACCCGGCCAGGTCCAGCGCGAGCACGCGGGCCCGGGCGGCCAGCAGCGGCCCGGCCGCGAGCCAGTTCACGTGCGAGCCGCCGAGCCCGTGCACCAGCACCATCGTGGGGCCGGCGCCCCCGAAGTCGAGGTAGTGGACGGGCCCGCCCAGATCGGCGAACCGCGACGCCGCGCCGACTGCTTCCATCCCCCGCCTCCCTTTTGCTGCCTCCACCGCCAGGGTACGCACCCGGAGCCCGTGGCGAACAGGCCCGCGACGGTGGACCGGTCGGCAGACCCGATGCGATGAGCAGGCATGGGCAGGCATGGGCAGGCATGAGCACCTCCCGCACCGCCAGACCCGCCGGCGGCGCCGCCAGACCCCGGCCGGCGGTACCGCGAGACCCCGGCCGGCGGCACTGCGAGACCCCGGCCGGCGGCGCCGCGAGGACCCGGCCGGCGGTACTGCGAAACCCCGGCCAACGAGGGGCTGCTGGCCGCCTGGCCAGCCTCGACCCGGTCCGCACCTGGCGGTCGCGTCAGTAGGCGGAGGTGCCGCCGTCGACGACCAGCACGTGCCCGGTCATGTAGTCGGACGCGGCCGAGGCGAGGTAGCCCACCGCGCCCTTGAGGTCGTGGGGGCCGCCGAAGCGGCGCAGCGGGATGAGCTGGCTGAGCGTGTCGCCGTGGTGCTCGAGCGTCCAGCCGCTCATGCGCGACGGGAACCAGCCGGGGGCGATCCCGTTGACGTTGATGCCGTGGCGTGCCCACTTGACGGCCAGGTCACGGGTGAGCGTGATGAGCCCGCCCTTGCTCGCGTTGTAGGCGACGGTGTCCATCAGCTCCGGGGGCGACCCACCGAACCCCGCGACCGAGGCGATGTTGACGATCTTGCCGCCGCCCTGCCCGATCATCACCCGGCCGGCCGCCTGGCAGCACAGGAATGCGCCGGTCAGGTTGACGTCGAGCACCTTGCGCCAGTCCTCGAGCCGCGTCGCCTCGGCCGGCGCCGCCCAGGTCGTGCCGGCGTTGTTGACCAGCACGTCGACCCGGTCGAAACGGTCCACGGCGGTGGCCACCATGGCCTCCACCTGCTCGGGGTCGGCCACGTCGCAGCCGACCCCGACCACCGCCACCCCGGCCGAGGCGGCCAGCTCGGCGGCGACCTCGGCGCAGCGCTCGGCCTTGCGCGCGCCGAGCACCAGGTCGGCGCCCAGCTCGGCCAGGCCCTCGGCCATCTGCCTGCCGATCCCGGCCGCGCCGCCGGTCACGATCGCCACCTTGCCGCGCAGGTCGAACAGGTCCAGCGTGCGCACGTCGCCTCCTCATTCCCCCGTCGCCAGATTGCCGGGCGCAGCCTACCCGCCTTCGGGTTATCGTCGGTGCCGGTGCCGATCGGTGCTGGTGCCGAGAGGAGGCGCGATGCGCGAGCTTGAGATGACCGCGGACCTGCGCGAGCTGCGTGGCCGTGTCCGGTCCTTCATGGACGAGCACGTCTACCCGGCCGAGCCGGTCTTCGAGCGGGAGGACGCCGAGGCCGAGGCGCTGGTCAAGGAGCTGCAGGGCCGGGTGAAGGCGGCCGGGATCTGGGCGCCCCACATCGGGCCCGACGCCGGCGGGACCGGCACCGGCTTCCTCCCCTACGCCTACCTCAACGAGCTCATCGGGCGGAGCCACTGGGCGCCGCTGGTGTTCGGCTGCCAGGCCCCCGACGCCGGCAACGCCGAGATCCTCAACCTGTTCGGCTCCCCCGAGCTCAAGCGGCGCTGGCTGCGCCCGCTGGTGGCCGGCGACGTCCGCTCGTTCTTCTCCATGACCGAGCCGGAGGTGTCCGGCTCCGACCCGACCGGCCTGCGCACCCGGGGGGTCCGGGACGGCGACGACTGGGTGGTCGACGGCCACAAGTGGTTCAGCTCCGGGGCCGAGGGCGCCGCCTTCGGGATCGTCATGGCGGTCACCGACCCGGACGCACCGCCGCACCGGCGCGCGTCCCAGATCGTCGTGCCCGCCGACACCCCCGGCGTGGAGGTGGTGCGCGCGATCCCGACCATGGGCCACCGGGGCCGGGGCTGGAGCACCCACTGCGAGGTCCGCTACAGCGGCGTGCGGGTGCCGGTGGCCAACACGGTCGGCGAGCCCGGCGACGGCTTCCGCATCGCCCAGAAGCGCCTCGGGCCAGGACGCATCCACCATGTGATGCGCTGGCTCGGCCAGATGCAGCGCGCCTTCGAGCTGCTCTGCTCCTACTCGCTCGAGCGCGAGGCGTTCGGCGGCCCGCTGGCCGGCAAGCAGACGGTGCAGAACTGGATCGCCGACTCGGCCGCCGGGATCCAGGCCTGCCGCCTGCTCACCCTGGACACCGCCCACAAGATCGACCAGGGCGACGAGGCGCGGGTCGAGGTCTCGCTCATCAAGTTCCACGCCGCGGCCGTGCTCCACGACGTGATCGACCGCGCCATCCAGGTCCACGGCGCGCTCGGCCTGACCGACGGCACCCCGCTGGCGAGCATGTACCGGGAGGCACGGGCCGCCCGCATCTACGACGGCCCCGACGAGGTCCACCGGATGGTGGTGAGCCGCCGCATCCTCAAGGCGTTCGAGGAGGGCGCCGGCTGGGACTTCGCCGAGGGCGGCCCCGCCCGGCCCAGCGGCGGGTAGCCCGGGACGGTGAGCCCCGCCGAGTGGCGCGCGACAGGTAAGCGGGCGGTCAGGCGGCCCTGGTCCCGCCCGGCCAGCACCGGCCTGGCGCCGGCGGCGGCCAGGGAACGGGCCACCAGCCGGCCGGTATACCCGGTGGCGTCGAACAGGACGATGGCCCGGCCACGGTCAGGGAGCCGGGTTGGGCGGCGGGACAGCCCGCGCCAGGCCGTGGGCGCCGGGAGTCCCGGGGTCTGATGGCGCGGCCGGCGGCTGGCCGTGGGCGTCAGGGGTCCCGGGGTCGGGTGGGAGGGGCGGGGGGCCGTGGCCGCCGGGCACCCGGGGGCCGGGCACGCCGCCGAAGCGGAAGGGCTCGGGCGGGCGGCCGGGCTGGCAGACCCACGCCTGGCCGCTGCCGCCGCCGGTGGCGGCGGCCAGCACGGCCGCGGCGACCTCGTCGGCCGACAGCAGCGGGAAGCCGGCGGCGCGGAAGCCGCCCGCGAAGCGGTCCAGCATCGGGGTGTCGGCGAACCCGGGGCAGACGCAGTTGATCGTGACCCGGTCGGCGGCCAGCGGCTCGGCCAGAGTGCGGGTGAGGCCGACCACGGCGTGCTTGGTCATCGAGTAGACCGGGTCGCCCGGGTAGGCGGTGAGGCCGGCCAGGGAGGCGGTGGCCACGATGGCGCCGCCGCCCCGGCGGCGGAGCGCGGGCAGCGCCGAGCGGATCCCGAACACCACGCCGTCGAGGTTGACCGCGACCACGCGCCGGTACCGCTCGAGGTCGAGGCGGTCGAGCGCGGGCGTGCCGGTGGTGATCCCCGCGTTCAGGTGGACCAGGTCGAGCCCGCCGTAGGCGGCCTCGGCCGCGTCGACCGCGGCCTGCATGGCGTCCGGGTCGCCCACGTCGGTGGCCACGAACCTGCCGCCGGCCTCGGCGGCGGCAGCCGCCCCGCCCGCCTCGTCGACGTCGGCGACCACCACGCGGGCCCCGGCGGCGGCCAGCCGGCGCACCACCGCCAGCCCGATGCCGCTGGCGCCGCCGGTCACCAGCGCGACGGCCCCGTCGAGGAGGCGGGGCCCGGTCAGGAGTGGCCGGCGCCGGTGGCCACCTTGATGACCTCCAGCTCTCGCCTGATGGCCTCGACGTCGTCCTTGATCGCGGCCAGGTTGACCTCCTGGGCCTGCAGGGCGGCGGCGGTGGCCTTGCCCTGCTGCCAGACGGTCTCCAGGTTCTGCGGGTGGGTCTCGCCCTGGGGCGGCTCCGGCTCGTCCCCCTTCCACATGAGGTGGAGCTGGCCCTCGATGCGGTCGAGGCGGCGCAGCACGTTCTCGAAGCTGAAGGGGTGGGTGTCGCCGGTCGTAGGGTCGGGGTTGTCCCCGACCCGCAGCAGCTCGAACTGCTTGTCGAAGTAGGCCTTGGTGGCGGCGTCCAAGATGAGTTCCTCCTTTGCCAGCAGCGCGGCGACGACCTCGCGCAGGGGCCCCCGGTAGCTCATGTCGACCTTGCGCCGGGTCCATTCCCGGTGCTGCACGCAGCGGTTGGCCGTCCAGCCCATCTCCTCGCACAGGGCCGCGCACGCCCGTTCCAGCGAGTCGATCTGCACCCGGGGGTAGGGGTCCCCGGCGGTGCCGAAGTTCTCGACCTCGATGCCGACGTAGACGCCGTTGCCGACGGTGGAGTCGCGGAGGCCGACGTCGGCCGCGTCGCCGAGCGGGGCGAGGTCCCTGAGGGTGCGCCGATACACCTCGACCGCACCCGCCCCGAAATGGTTGGCCCGGCCGGCCGCGACCACGAACACCCTGCCGTCCCTGGCCACGTAGAGGTTGGCGAGCGGACCGGGGATGCCCGGCCTGCCGTTCACCACGACGTTGAGGTCGTTGTGCCCGGCGGTGTGGTGCAGGCCGATGCCGGCGAACCTGGTGGCGGCGGGGTAGGCGGGGTCCCGCGGGTTGGTGCTGGGCGGGCGGCCGCGCCGCTGCCACCCGTTCACCTCACGGACCGGCAGGCCCGCTCTCTCGAGGATCCTCGCGAAGTCGATCATGTCCCAGTCCGCGTCGACTGCCCGCACAAGGGTAACGCAATTCCCAGCCCCGACGCGTGCTGGTACTGCCGCCGCCGGTGGGCGGGCGGAATTCAGGTTGGCAATGTTGACGAACCAGGGTTCGGCGTCGGTAACATATAGCTCCCCCCATAGCTCTGGCCACCCCCCGTCCATAGCTCCGCCCACCCCCCCGTCCCAGAGCTCCGGCCACCCCCGTCGGCTCGGCCCACAAGGCCCAACGCCCCTCCAAAGGCGGCTTCCCCACGTGAGCGTGCACTCGTTCAACGGCAGGGCCTTCGGCCAGGGCGGCGAGCGGTCCGGCGGGGGCGGCGCCCCGCGGGCCACCGCGGCCGACCGGACGGCGACGATCAAGCGGCTGACCGCCGACCTGTACCAGGTGGACACCGGGCAGCTCTACGACCAGGTGTTCGCCAACCTGGCCCGGATCGACCCGGCCATGCTGTTTGAGCGGGTGTTCGCGAACCTGTCCCGGCTGCGCAGCGCCCAGCTCGCCGACCAGGCCTTCGCTGCCCTGCGGATCTCCGACAGCTGGCCGATCATGGAGTGGACCATGGCCAACCTGTCGCGGCTGGAGACGGCGCGGCTGTACGGGCAGGTCTCGGTGACGTTGAGCAAGGTGGCCAACGGGTTCCAGGCCGCCGGGGCGTTCATGGTGCTGCTCGACGAGGGCCTGGCCGAGCTGGGCTGGTTCTTCGACGAGCGTGCCGGCGACCCGGCGGCCGAAGCGGTCGCCCGGGACCTGGCGCGGCTCGCCACTTCCCTGCCCTCCCAGCCGACGCCGGTCACCGACGTGCGCGCGACCTGGGACCCGTGGTTCCGCACCGGGCTGTTCGTCGGGGCCGCGCTGCTCGTCGCGGCGGAGGGGCCGGTCGGCCCGGGCGGCAGCGTGCGCGCCACCCGCATGGTGGACACCGGCGCCGGGCTGGTATGCCTGGTCCTCGCCTACGACGCGTTTCCGGACGTGACCGCCAGGCCCGACCGTCAGGCCGGCCTGTAGATCGACTCGATCTCAGCCGCGTACTTCTCCAGGATGACGCGCCGCTTGAGCTTGAGGGTGGGGGTCAGCTCCTCGCTGGCCGGGGTCCACTCGGCCGGCAGGATGACGAACTTCTTGACCTGCTCGACCTGCGAGACGTGCTCGTTGGCGTCGTCGACGGCGCGCTTGACCTCGGCCACGACGCGCTCGTCCTTGGCGAGGTACTCGACGCTGACCGAGGGCAGGTCGTGCTGCTTGGCCCAGGCGGGCGCGACCTCGGGGTCGAGCACGACGAGGGCGGACACGAACGGCCTGCGGTCGCCGATCGCGCAGGCCTGGCCGACCAGCGGGTGGCGCTTGAGCAGGGTCTCGAGGTTGGCGGGCGAGATGTTCTTGCCGCCGGCGGTGACGATCAGCTCCTTCTTGCGGTCCACGACCCGGATGAAGCCGTCGGGGTCGATGCTGCCGACGTCGCCGGTGTGCAGCCAGCCGTCGGCGTCGAAGGTCTCGGCGGTCTTGTCCTTTTCCTTGTAGTAGCCGGCGGTCACGTTGCCGCCGCGGATCAGGATCTCGCCGTCGTCGGCCAGGCGGATCTCGACGCCGGGCAGGGGCCTGCCGACCGTGCCGACCCTGGTCTGGCCGACTGGGTTGAGGGTGGCGCCGGCGGTGTTCTCGGTCAGCCCGTACCCCTCGGCGATGGGCAGGCCGAGGGCCAGGAAGAACTCGAGGACCTCGCCGGAGATGGGCGCGGCCCCGCTGACCGCCGCGCGGCAGTTGTCCAGGCCGAGCTTGGCGCGGATCTTGGCGAACACCAGACGGTCGAACAGGGCGCGCTGCAGCCGCAGGCCGGCGGGCACGGGCTTGCCTTCCTGCTCGAGGCGGACGGCCTTGCGGCCGACCTCGAGGGCGCGGGCGACGAGCTTGCGCCTGCGCTCGTCGGGCTCGGCGGCCAGCGCTGCGGCCACGCCGGCGTGGGCCTTCTCCCAGAGCCGGGGGACGGCCACGAACACGACCGGCCGGACCTCGGGGAGGTACTTCATGACCTCGAGGATCTCCGGGCAGAAGTGCACCTGCTGGGCGCTCCACAGGCAGACGTAGTGCCCCGTGAGCCGCTCGAAGCTGTGCGCGAGCGGCAGGTAGGAGAGGTATGGCGTGCCCGGGACGACCGGCTCGGCCAAGTTCCGCTCCACCGACGCGGCCGTCCACAGCGCGTTGCGGTGGGTGATGACGACGCCCTTGGGCGGGCCGGTCGTGCCCGACGTGTAGATCAGCGTGGCCGGGTCCTCCGGCTTGACCTGCTTCCAGCTCGCCTCGAACACATCCCGGTCGGCGGCCAGGGCGTCCCGGCCGATCGCCCGCAGGCGCTCCCAGGAGAGCACCCAGTCGTTGTCGGCGGCGCCGTCGGCCACGAGCACGACCCGCTCGAGGCTGGGGAGCTGGTCGCGCACCTTCTCGAAGCGCTCGAGGAAGCCCTTGTCCTCGACGACGGCCACCTTCGCCTCGCAGTGGGCCACGATGTAGGCGACCTGCTCGGGGGCGAGCGTGTTGTACAGCGACACCGGGGTGGCGCCGGCGTGGACGGCGCCGAGGTCGGCGATCAGGTGCTCGGGCCGGTTGCGGGCCATGATGGCGACGAAGTCCCCGCGACCGACGCCGAGGGCCGCCAGCCCCATGGCGACCTCGGCGACCTGCTGCCGGTAGTCGGCCCACGACAGCCGCCGCCAGGCATCCCCTTCCTTCCAGGCCAGCGCTGGCTCGCTGCCCCGCTCCTCGGCGTTGCGGAGCAGGATGTCGCAGAGCGTCCGACCGTCGATGGCGGCGTCGATCGAGGCGCGTACGGCAGAGACATCCGTTGTCGGCATGGCGACCTCTTCCGGGAGGGGGGCTGATCGCCCTAATCAGAGCATCCGTTCCTGGGCCGATCAAGGCCCGGCCACCGGCGCGTGCCGATCAGGGCCCGGCCCCTGGCCTGTCCCCTCCTGGCCGGTCAAGGACCTGGCTACCCGTGTGTTGCCCCGAGGCCCGGCCGCCGGCCAGGAACCAGCGCCGCCAAGTGGCAGCCGGCGCCCTGACCGAGGGCCCGGGCAGGCGCCCCCTGCAGGGCCGGGGACCGGGGCCGGGCAGGCGTTCGGAGCGGGAGGCCGGGGGCTCGAGCAGGCCTGGCGGTCGGGCCCCCGGCGGGCCCGGCTTGGCGAGCCCTTGGCCTCGTGCTCGCTAGCCCTTGGCCTCGTACTTGAAGGAGATCTTCACCCTGGCCCGGTAGGCGCGCACCTGGCCGTTCTCGAGCACCATGTCGAACTTGACGATCTCGGCCACGCGCAGGTCCCTGAGCGACTTGGCCGCGGTCTCCACGGCTGCGGTCGCGGCCCGCTCCCAGGACTCGGAGCTGGTTCCGACGAGCTCGGTGAAGGTATAGACGCTTTCCGCCATCGAAGGTCCCTTCCGTCGGGCGACTAGGTGCCGCGTACGCTCGCTGCCACCGGCGCGGCTGTCAAGCAGGAGGGCCGTCGAGCAGGGCGGCGGCCAGCTCTCCCCGGTGGACGGCGCCGTGGCCCTCGAACGCGTCGATCCACTGGGCTCGCTTGTAGAGGCGGTGCAGCGGGTGGTCCCAGGTGAAGCCGATGCCGCCCATGCACTGGATGGCGGTCTCGGCGGCCAGCACGGCGGCCTCCCCGGCGGCGGACTTGGCCGCGGCGCAGGCGACCGGCGCCTGCTCGTCGTCGCTGGCCACGCACCAGGCCGCCCAGTAGGCGAGGGAGCGGGCCAGCTCGGTGGCGACGTAGGCGTCGGCGATGCGGTGCGACACGGCCTGGTAGGACCCGATGGGGCGGCCGAACTGCTCGCGCTGGCCGGCGTGCTCGGTGGCAAAGCGGCGGGCCCGCTCGGCCACCCCGACCGCCTCGCAGGCGACCGCGGCCAGGGCGCGCAGGCGGGTCGCAGCGAGCACCGGGGCCGCCTCGCCGGGCGTGACGAGCAGGGCCGCGGGCGTGGCGTCGAGCACGAGGTCGCCGAGCCGGCGCGTGGTGTCCACGGTCGAGCGGGGCACCACCACGGCCCGCCCGTCGGTCAGGTCGACCAGCCACAGGCCAGCCCCCCCGTTCTGGTCGCGGTCGGCGTCGGCGGCGGCCCGCTCCTGCGGCTGGTCGCGGTCCGTGGCGCCGGCGGGCTCCCGCGGCTGGCCGCGGTCCCCGGCGTCGGCGGCCCCCCTGTGCTGGCCGCCGGCCGCGCCGGCCCGGGCGACCACCACCGCGACGCCGGCGATCGCCACGTCGGGCACCAGCCGCTTGGTCCCGGTCAGGTGCCACCCGTCGCCGTCCTGGGCGGCCGTGCAGGCCGCCGAGCCGCTCTCGGCGATGGTCCGCGGCCCGCCCGGCTCCGCCCAGGCCAGGGTGGCCGAGCGCTCTCCGGCGAGCACGGCCGCGAGCGCGTCAGGGACGGTCTTGGCGGCGGCCTCCAGCGCGGGCAGGGCGAGCCCGACCGTGGCCAGGAACGGCCCCGGGTACAGGGCGCGCCCGGTCTCCTCGAACAGCACCGCCTCGTCGACCAGGCTCGCGCCGGCGCCACCGTGGTCCTCGGCCACCGAAAGGCCGAGCCAGCCCAGGCTGGCGAGCCGCCCCCACGACGAGGGGTCCCAGCCCGGCTCGCCGTCGGCGAGCTCGGCCACCCGCTCGAGCGGGTGCCGCGTGGCGAGGAAGTCGCGCGCCGACTCCCTCAGCATCTCCTGCTCCTCGGAGAAGGCGAAGTCCATCCGGCGTCCCCCTAGCGGCTGCGGGGCAGGCCCACGACCCGCTCCGCGATGATGTTGCGCAGGACCTCGGAGGTCCCCGCCTCGATGGTGTTGCCCCGGCTGCGGAGCTGCTGGTACTGCCAGTAGCCGTTCCACACGGCGCCGTCCCCGTCGAGCTGGGCGTCGGGGCCGAGCAGCTCGAGGGCGAGCTTGGTGAGCCGCTGGTTCGACTCCGACCAGTGCAGCTTGGCCACCGACCCCTCGGGGCCAGGGACGCCGGTGCGGACCAGGCTGGTGAGGGCCCGGTAGTTGGTGAAGCGCAGGCCCTGCAGCTCCACCCACTGGCGGGCGATGCGGTCGCGCACCAGCGGGTCGTCGGCCGGCCGGCGCCCGGACCCGTCCGGGATGCGGGCGAGGGTGACGAGCCTGCGCAGCAGCACCTCCAGCCGCGTGGTGAGGGCGAAGCCGAGCGTGCCCCGCTCGTGGAGCAGTGTGGTCATGGCCACCGCCCAGCCGCCGTCGACCTCGCCGACGACCTGCTCGGCCGGGACCCGCACGCCGGTCAGGAAGATCTCGTTGAACTCAGGGTCCCCGGTGAGCTGGCGCAGGGGCCGCACCTCCACGCCGGGCGCGTGCATGTCGACGAGGAAGAAGGTGAGGCCGCGGTGCTTTGCCGCCTCGGGGTTGGTGCGGGCGAGCAGGATGCACCAGTCGGCGATGTGCGCGAACGACGACCACACCTTCTGGCCCTCGAGGACGAAGCCGTCGCCGTCGCGGACCGCCCGGGTGCGCAGCGCGGCCAGGTCGGACCCGGCCCCTGGCTCGGAGAACCCCTGGCAGAAGATCTGCTCGGTGGACAGGATCGGCTCGAGGTGGCGCGCCTTCTGCGCCTCGCTGCCGTGGGCCATGAGCGTCGGGCCGGCCATGCCCAGGCCGATCACGTTGACGTGGTCGGGCGCCTCGGTGCGGGCCAGCTCCTCGAGCAGGATGGCCTGGAAGGTGTAGGGAGCACCCCCGCCGCCGTACCGCTTCGGCCAGGTCAGCCCGGCGTAGCCGGCCTCGTAGAGCTTGCGGCTCCAGGCCCGGGCCTCGGCCTCGTCGCTGCGGCCGGCCTTGGGGTCACGCTCGGCCCAGCCGGCGGGCAGGTTCTCCCCCAGCCAGTCGCGCAGCGTCGCCCGGAAGCTCGCCTCCTCGGGCGTGTCGCGGAAGTCCATGCCTGCCTCCGGCTCGGCGGGCACCCACCGGGCCACGGGAGGCGGGGCCCGCGGGCGCCCGGACATCGTGAGGAACGGGTGCGATCACCATCATCCCGCCGATCGGCTCCAGCGGGAAGGCCCGGCGGGAGTGGTGGCGGGCCGCCGGGGGCCCGCCACCCGGTCAGCGGGTCGAGCCCTTGGGGGCCTGCACGAGCCCGATGGGCCGGCCGCCGTTGCCCTGGCCGCCGTTGCCCTCGGCCCGGTCGCGGCTGGCCTCCGCGGGCGCGGCCTTGCCGGTGCCCTTGCCGGGCTGGGCCGGCGCGGCATTGGCGGTACCGGCCGGATGGGTCGAGGCCGGGCTGCTCGCGCCGCTCGGGCTGACCCTGCTGGGCCGCTGCAGCGACTGCAGCGCGGTCACGGCCGGGCGGAGCTCCCGGAGCAGGCCGCGGGCGGTGCGCAGGTCGACGACGACGCCCTCGGCGGCCAGCGCCTCGACCAGGCCCTCCGGCGTGAGCGTGGCGGCATCCTCGCGCTCGTCGATGATGCGCGACGCCTCCAGGTACGGGGCCGGGACCCGGCTGGCGTTCCGCCTGGTCGCGCTCGGGCGCACCTCGCCCAGGGGCGAGCCGACCGAGGCCAGCGGTGCGGCCGTGCGCGGGGCCAGCTCGCTGCCCGCGTCGACCACCAGGGTCGCCCGCCGGCGGATCTCGCTCGGGCGCTCGAGCCGCCGCGGGCTGGCCGACCCGGCCGGGCTGGCGCCGGCGGGGGCGGTGTCGGGCGGGGCGGTGTGGGGCGCGGACGGCTGGACGTCCCGCTCGATGCTGGCCGCGATGTGCTCCTCAGGGGGGGCCGGCGCGGGACCGCCAGCCTCGAGGGCGGCCGGCGCCGGCGCAGGCGCCTGGGCGACCGCGAGCTGCCCGGCCAGCGCGGCCTGGAACTCCATGGCCTCCTCGTGCAGGCGCATGGCGCGCAGGGCGGTGGCGCGGCGCAAGACCATCATGAGCAGCTCCACGCCGAGCACCAGGGCGGCCGGGGGGATGGCCGCGACGCCCCGGGCGGCCCAGTTGTGGTCGGCGTGGGCGACGTTGAGGATGAAGCTGACCAGGGCGGCGCCGAACAGCAGCAGCTTCGGCCAGATGATCTCCCACCACTTGCGCTGCCTGGCGGTGGTGACGAACCACAGGTCGGCGCCGGTCGCCACGATGATGAACGAGTCGACCAGGAGCGGGATCGCCCAGCCGTGCTCGGGCGCGATCCCGGCCGAGCGCGTGGCATACGCCCGGATGGCCTCGAAGCTCGTGTAGAAGGCCAGGCACGCGATGCCGGCCACGATGGCCCCGAGGATGGCGACCAGGGTCGATCTGAACCGCAGCAGCCACTGGTCGGCGGCGTCGGCGGTCAAGGACGGCATGGGTCCAGCGGTCACGAAGCGACTCCCCCATCATGGCGATGCGCAGAGGTACGAGGATCGCTTCTTCTACAACATCAGCCGCCGATGTGACGAACCCGCTGGTTCCGGCCTATGCATCACGACCCGTTCCGGACCGTACCGGCAGCTGTCACCCGCCGACCCGCACCCTGTCACCCGCCGACCCGCACCACGGTGCGGCCGCGGCCCCTGCCGGCCAGCACCTCGTCGAGCACGGCGTCGACCTGGTCGAGGGGGACCTCGCGGGTGATCGACTCGTCGAGCCCGCGCGGCCGCAGGTCGCCGGCCAGGCGCTCCCAGACCCGGCGGCGCCCCTCGATCGGGGTGTGCACCGAGTCGATCCCGAGCAGCGCCACGCCGCGCAGGATGAAGGGCAGGACGGTGGTGCGCAGCTCGACGCCGCCGGTGTTGCCGCTCGTGGCCACCGCCGCGCCCTGGCGCAGGGTGCGCAGGGCGTAGGCCAGGCCGGCGCCGCCCACCGGGTCCACGCAGCCGGCCCAGCGGGCCGACTCGAGCGGCTTGCCGCTCTCGCCCGAGGTAGCCTCGCGCGGCAGGACCTCGTCGGCGCCCAGGTCGCGCAGGAACGCCTCCTGGTCGGCCTTGCCGGTGCTCGCCGCCACCTGGTAGCCGCGCTGGGCGAGGATGCCGACCGCGGTGGACCCCACCCCGCCGCTGGCGCCGAGCACCAGGACCGGCCCGTCGCCCGGATCCAGGCCGTGTTCCTCGAGGGTCTGCACCGACAGCGCGGCGGTGTACCCGGCGGTGCCCAGCGCCATCGCCTGGCGCAGGCTGAGGCCGTCCGGGAGGGGCACGACCCAGTCGGCCGGGACCCGGGCGTACTCGGCGAAGCCGCCGTGGTGGCTCACGCCGAGGTCGTAGCCGTGGGCGAGGACCCGGTCCCCCGGGCCCAGCTCGGGCGCGTCGCTGGCGACCACCTCCCCGGCCAGGTCGATGCCTGGCACGAGCGGCGAGATCCTGGCCACCCGCCCGTTGGGGCTGACCGCGAGCGCGTCCTTGTAGTTGACGCTCGACCAGGCCACCCGCACCGTGACCTGCCCGTCGGGCAGGTCGTCCAGGGTCAGCGAGTCGATCCGCCGGTCGACCCGGTCGTCGTGCCGCTCGGCGACGAGCGCCCTGAAGCTCTCCACGTGGCTCCTCCTGTCCGCTCCCGGCCCGCCGCGCCCACAGGCGCGCCCGTGCGTCGCGCCCAGCGGGCGCCTCGTGCCAAGGTGTCGTCCGCCGCCCGGTCCCACAAACCCCCGGGTGTGGGAGCTTCTCCAGCCGCCAGCCGGCCCGGCGCTGGAAGGTGCTCCTGGACACCTCGTCGGCCCGATCGGCATCCTACCCGCCATGCCGTCCGACGCCGCTCTGCGGGATCGCTGTCCCGCAGGGAGGGAAGCCGGTAGCCTCCCTGGCACGGCCACGGCCCGCCGCGCGCGGACCCTCGGCCCTGGCCAGCCGGCGGGCAGGCTGCGACGCTGCCAGCGCGAGCGAGGAGGGCAAGACCCGAGACCGCACCGGCATCCGCTATCGACGAGGAGTAAGCGATGAACGCGCAGGACCTCACCACCACCGCGAAGGCGATCGTCGCCCCGGGCAAGGGCATCCTCGCCGCCGACGAGAGCTCCGGAACGATCGAGAAGCGCTTCCGGTCCATCGGCGTCGCCTCGACCGAGGAGCACCGCCGGGCCTACCGAGAGCTGCTGTTCACCACCGACGGCGCGGGCGAGTTCATCAGCGGGGTCATCCTGTTCGACGAGACGATCCGGCAGCGGGCGGCCGAGGGGACCCCGCTCCCTGAGGTGCTCAGCCGCCAGGGCATCATCCCCGGCATCAAAGTGGACAAAGGCACCACTGACCTGGCCGGGTTCCCCGGCGAGAAGATCACCGGGGGCCTGGACGGCCTCCGCGGCCGGCTGGCCGAGTACTGCGACCTCGGCGCGAGGTTCACCAAGTGGCGGGCGGTCATCACCATCGGCGACGGGATCCCGACCCGTACCTGCATCGCCGCCAACGCCGACGCGCTGGCTCGCTTCGCCGCGCTGTCGCAGGAGGCGGGGCTCGTGCCGATCGTCGAGCCCGAGGTGCTGATGGACGGCGCCCACACGATCGAGCGCTGCCACGAGGTGACCGCCGACACGCTCGGCGCCGTGTTCGCTGTGCTGCGGGAGCACCGCGTCCAGCTCGACGGCATGCTCCTCAAGCCGAACATGGTCCTGTCGGGCGGCGACTGTCCCGAGCAGGCCGGCGTGCAGGAGGTCGCCGAGGCGACCGTCCGCTGCCTGCGCGACAGCGTGCCCGCGTCCGTGCCTGGCATCGTCTTCCTGTCCGGCGGCCAGACCGACGAGGCGGCCACCGCGCACCTGAACGCGATGAACCGGCTCGGCCCGCAGCCGTGGCAGCTCAGCTTCTCCTACGGGCGCGCGCTGCAGGCCCCGGCGCTCAAGGCCTGGAAGGGCGTGCCCGCCAACGGCCCGGCAGCCCAGCGGGCCTACTACCACCGGGCCCGGCTGAATGGCGCCGCCCGGTTCGGCCGCTACACCCAGGAGATGGAGGCGGTCGGGTAGGTCCCTGAACCGCGCTGCCCGCTTGCCGCCGCGGTCTCGATCCCCCACAGCCAGCGCTCGGCATAGTGGTGTGCGACCTGAGCGGCGCGGTCATCACCCTGGTGCGAACGGCGATAGGCGGCGTGGCGGGCGAGCAGCACCGCGGCGTACGTGCGGCCAAGGCGGAGCGCGAAATCGCGCATCTGTTCCTGGAGCGCGTCGCCGTCAGCGTCCGGCCAGGCACGCACGCGCTCCAGCAGGGCCGCACGCGAACGATCCACGAGGTCCACGCCGACGCCCGTCGCCGGCGCCGCGCGCACGGCGGTGATGTGCTCGGCCAGGTCCCCCAGGAGCGCGGTGACGGCTTGCTCCCTGGATTCCGCACGCAGCAGGTCGAGGCTCAGCACATTGGTCGTGCCCTCCCAGATCGGCAGCACCTGCGCGTTGCGCAGCAGCCGCGGGATGCCGGTGTCCTCGATGTACCCGGCGCCGCCGAAGGCCTCGACCACCTCGCTGGCATGGGCGACGGCGTCCTTGGCGGTGAGCAGCTTGATGGTGGGGATGAGCGCCCGCAGCGCACGCTGCTCCAGCTCGCTCGCTGCCCCGTGCTCGAGCCGGCCCAGCAGCTGCATCCCACGCGCCACCAGCGCGAATCCGGCCTCCGCCTCGACCGCCAGGTCGGCCAGGGTCGCCCTGTGCAGCGGCAGGTCGACGAGCGGCCGGCCGAACGCTTGGCGTGCGCGGGCGTACGCCAGCGCCAGCTCCAGCCCCCGCCGCATGCCCGCAGCGGAGCTGAGCGCGTTGTGCATCCGCGTGACGTTGAGCATCCCGGCGATCTTCTTCAGGCCCCCGTCGACGCTGCCCACCGGGGTCGCGTGGGCGCCCGCCAGCGTGAGCTCCGCGGTGGGCAGCGCCCGCGTCCCAAGCTTGTCCTTCAGCCGGTTCACCAGGATGGTCGAGCCAAGTTGCGTCTGGCCGCTGCGCGGGTCGATCCGCTCGACGAGGAACAGGCCGAGGCCCCGGCTGCCGTCCGGCGCACCTTCGGGCCGGGCGAGCGCGAGCGCGCAGTCGGCGTCCGTCGCCGAGGTGAACCACTTGACGCCGTGCAGGCGCCACCCTCCTGCCTCGTCGCAGCGCGCCACCGTCGCGGTGCCACCCACGTCGGAACCGCCCTCTCGCTCGGTCATCCACTGACCCGATGTCCAGGCGCGCTCGGGGTCGCGGCTCGTCAGGCGGGGCACGACTCGCGCGCGCAGCTCGGCGGGCGCGTGGTCGACCAGCACGCGGACGGCCGCGTCGGTCATGGCCACAGCGCAGGTGTAGACGGCGGAGGAGGGGGCGTAGAGATGGAGCAGCGCGTGCTGGACGATGCGGTCGTAGCGGCCGTGGTGGTCCTCGTAGGGAAGGGCGCACAGGCCTGCTCGCGCCTGGACGGCGTGCAGCTGCGACCAGGCCGGGCTCAGCTCGATCCGGTCGATGCGCCTGCCCCACGGGTCGTGCTGCACCAGCCTGGGCGGGGTCCCCTCGGCCTCCTCCGCCAGCCGTGCCAGGTCGCCGGCCGCGGCCTCGCCCATCTGGTCGAGCGCGGGCTCGACCTGCGTGCGGACCTCCTCGGGAAGCAGCCGCTCGAGGTACTCGTGAAGGACCGCGTCCGAGCGGTAGGTGTTCCGCAGCCGTGGCGGCTCCTGGAAGAACATGCGGCGGTCCCCCTTCGGCGCCGTGCCCGGGTTCGAGACCTCCTGGGTCGGTGCCATCTCCTCAGTACAGCCCCGGCCCGCCGGGTCGTCAACCAGGCGCGGCGGGCCGGCGTCCGCCAGCCGGCCGGAGGAGCGCCGCCCGACCCGCGACGGGTCACACGATGCCGCCGACCACCGCGCCGATGGCCAGGATGACCAGGTAGGAGGCGATGCCGCCGCCGATCACCACGGCCCGCAGCCAGGCCGGGAGCCGCGGGCGGCCGGCCACGTGGTAGGCGAGCACGCCGAGGAACGGCACCAGGAACACGACCAGGACCCAGGCGCTGGTGGCGCCCCGGCCGAGGTCGTCGCGCCGGGCCAGGTCCCACAGCGCGAGCGAGGTCCACGCCGTGTAGAGCACGAACGGCAGCAGGTAGGCGTACAGGCCGAACAGGGCCTGCCAGACCGAAGTGGCCAGGATGGGGACGCCGAGCACGGTGGGCTCCTTGCGGGTCGTGACGTCGAGGCCGGCCGGGGCGGCAGGCAGCGCGATCCGGTCCAGGTCGAGGTCGAGGCTCTGGTAGACGCCCACGGCCGGGCGCACGGGCGCGCCCGCGCCGCCGGGGAGCTGCCGCTGCGGCGGTGGCGGCGGCGCGTCCCTGGACTGGTTGCGCGGGTACGCTCCGGTGTTGCCCTCGGCGACCAGGCCGAGGCTCTGCACCGTGGTCGACAGGTCCATGCGGGCCGGCAGCCGCAGGCCGCGGCAGGGCTGCAGCCATTCGATCCCGACCGGGATGGAGGTGCGGATGCGGTTGCCGGTGAAGCAGTTGCCAGCCCCGGCCGGGCCCGACAGCGCGATGTCGGCGCGCCCCGAGCCCTCCACGAGGTTGCCGCGGACCTGGTTGCGGGAGGCGGTCCACAGGTGCTTGTCGAGGTTGGGGGTGACAAGGATGCCGTGGTTGGGGTGGTTCACCACCCGGTTGCGCTCGACCCGGTTGTCGTTGCCGCCGGCGAGGATGATCCCGTTGCCGAACGAGCTCCACTCGATCGCCTCGACCGGTGCGGTGCGGCTGCCGTTGCCCTCGACCAGGTTGCCGACCAGGTCGACCCGGGAGAAGGGCGGCAGCAGCTCGCTGTCCAGGGTGTTGGGCACGATCCCGGAGACGTTGCCGCGGAAGGTCGAGCGGATGATGTGGAGGTCGCCGCCGGCGTTGGTGCCCGAGTAGCCGAGGCCGTTGCCGAACGAGGTGACGCCGTCGATCACCGCGTCGCAGGGGTTGCACTGGCCGATGTAGAACCCGGCGTCGTAGGAGCCGGACGCCCACGACTGCTCGAACAGCCCGTCCGTGGAGTCGAACGCGTAAATCCCGTAGACCTCGTTGTTGTAGGCGGTGACGTAGGAGGACCGGAAGCCCTTGACCCCGGTCCAGAACAGCCCGTTGACCTTGCCGTTGCGCACGGTGAGGTTCTCGACCGCGACCCCGTCGGCGGTGACGCTGATGCCGTTGGCGCGCCGGTACTCGCCGTCGACAACGACCGTGTTGCGGTTGCGGCCGCGGATCGTGAGCGACGGGGTGCGGACCTTGACCTCCTCCCTGTACACCCCCGGCTCGACCAGGACGAGGTCGCCCGGCCCGGCCACGTCGACCGCTCCCTGGATGGTCCGGTACGCGCCGGGAACCCGCCTGGTCACGCCGCTCGGCCTGGGCGTGGCCGGGGCCGCCACCCCGCCCGCGGCGGTGCGCGGGTCGTAGGCGGCGTCGCCGACCACGAGGACCGCGGCCATCCCCTGGCTACCGTCCGAGGTGGCGTGGAAGGTGCAGTAGAACCGGTAGACGCCGGGCCGGTCGGCGACGATCTCGGCGGCCCGGTCGCGCTCGATGGTCTGCGGTGTCCGCCAGGCGCCGCCGACCGCGACCGCGTTGTGGACCGTGTAGCCCTGGTTCTCGAAGCGGACCGGCGTGCCGACCGGGACCCGGGTGACGTCGCGGGCGTAGAAGTTGTCGAACATGTCGACCGAGACCGACGGCCGGCCCTCCTCGCCGTCGCCCGTGCAGCCGGCGAGCGTGGCCGCGACGGGCAGGGCCAGCAGCGCGAGCGACCGCCAGGACGCGGCCAGGCGCCCGCGCATCGACCACCTCCCGTGGGTGCCGGCGGCCCGCGACCGCGCCCGTGCGGGCGGGTCTGCCCGGCGCTGCGCGCAGTCTGCCACGCGGGAGGCCGCCGCGATACCGGCGGGCGAGGCTCAGGGGCGGGGGACGGTGCCGACGTTGCCCACGGGACCAGGCCGGTGAGTACCGGCGCCGGCCGAGCGGCGCCGGCGACTCGAGCGCCTCGCGGGCCGCTCAGGCCGGGCTGGCCAGCGCGGCCGCCTCCTCATGGTGGACCACCTGGGCCAGGGCCTGGATGAACGCCGGGGAGGTGTTGGGCAGCTCGATGCGGTGGAACTCGAGGCCCGCCTGCTCGGCCTCCTCGCGGGCGGCCACGTCGATGTCGTAGAGGATCTCGAGGTGGTCGGCGAGGAACTGGATCGGCACGACCAGGACGCCGGCGTGCCCGGCCGCCCGGATCCCCGGGAGCAGGTCCTTCAGGTCGGGCTTGAGCCACTCCTCGGGGGTGTGGCCGGCGCTCTGGTAGGCGAACTGCCAGCGTCCGGCCTCGAGCCCGGTCCTGGCCACCACGGCGTCCACGGTGGCCCGGAGCTGGTCGAGGTAGCCGGGGTCGCGGTCCACGACCGCCTTGGGCAGGCTGTGGGCGGTGAACACGACCGGGATGCCGCCCTGGCCCGCGGCGCGGAGGCGGTCGAGCGCCTGGCCGACCCGCCCGGCCAGCGAGTCCAGGAACGCCGGGGTCTCGTGCCAGGATCCGGCCACCGTGACGGCCGTGTCGGGCCCGAGCGCCGGCGCGGCCGCGTCCACCGCCCGCCCGTACCCGCCCATGATGACCGGCGAGTACTGGGGGGCGAGCACGACGCCCACCAGCCGCCGCACGCCCGCGCCGGCGAGCCGCGCGACCGCGTCGGCGATCCAGGGCGCCGAGTGCAGCATGCCGACCTCGACCCGGTAGCGGCCCGGGCCGGGCTCGGCGTCGAGCAGCTCCTGCAGGGCCGCGCCCTGGGCCCGGGTGATGTCGACCAGCGGGGACCGGCCGACCAGCCGGTAGCGCCGCTGGAACTCGGCCACCAGCGCCGGGTCGGGGTCGCGGCCCCGGTAGACGCTCCGCAGGTAGGCGGGGACGTCGTCGGCGGTGACGGCCGAGCCGTAGGTCATGAGCAGCACGCCGACCGGGCGCCGGCTGACCGAGGCGGGATCGTGTCGCATGAGCACCTCCGGGGTCAGGCCTGGCCGGCCGGTGCCATGGCGGCCGCCGCGCGGCCGCCGCGGGCGGTGGCCGCGTGGACCAGCTCCGCCAGGGCGGCGAGGTTGTCGGAGGGCGTGTCGGGCAGGACGCCGTGGCCGAGGTTGAACACGTGGCCGGGCCGGCCGCCGGCCGCGTCAAGGATGCGGCCGGCCTCGCGCTCGACCACCTCCATCGGGGCCAGCATCACGGCCGGGTCGAGGTTGCCCTGGATCCCGAGGCCCGTGCCGATGCGGGACCAGGCCTCGTCCAGCGGCACCCGCCAGTCGACGCTGACCAGGTCGCAGCCTGCCGAGGCCATCTGCTCGAGCAGGCCGACGGTGCCGGTGCCGAAGTGGATGCGGGGCACGCCGGCGCCGGCCAGCCCCTCGAAGATGCGCCGGCTGTAGGGCAGGACGTGCTCGGCGTACTCGCGGCGGCCGAGGTCGCCCATCCAGGAGTCGAACAGCTGGACGACCTGGGCGCCCGCGTCGACCTGGGCCCGCAGGTAGCGGATGGTGACCTCGGTGAGGGTGGCCATCAGCCGGTGCCACAGGTCGGGCCGCCCGTACATGAGCGCCTTGGAATGGGCGTGGTCTCTGGACGCACGGCCCTCGACGAGGTAGGACGCGACCGTGTAGGGCGCGCCGGCGAAGCCGATGACCGCCGCCCGCCCGGCCAGCTCCTGACGGACCAGCCGGATCGCCTCGAACAGCCCGGGGGTGGCGTCCTCGGCGTCGACGACCCGAAGCCCGTCGATCGCCTGCTCGTCTCGCACCGGGGCGTGGACGATCGGCCCGACGCCCGGGTCGATGGAGAACGGCACGCCCATCCCGTAGAGCGGCAGCATGATGTCGGCGTACAGCACCGCGGCGTCGACCCCGAGCACGTCCACCGGCATCAGCGTGACCTGGGCGCACAGCTCCGGCGTCAGCGTCATCGTCAGGATGTCGTGGCGGTCGCGCAGCTCGCGGTAGCCGGCCAGGCACCGCCCGGCCTGGCGCATGAACCACACCGGCGTGGCGTCGACCTGCTCGCGGCGGCAGGCGGCGAGCATGCGCTGCTCGCCCGTCATGCTCGGCTCCTTCGTTCCTGGCGGCAACGGGCCTCCCTCTCGACGGCGTCACCCATGAGTCACCCATGAGAGTCACCCACTGAGAGTCACCCATGAAGGGTACGCGAGGCGGCCACGGGACGGTTGCGGCAGGCGCTCCACGGCCCCGCCGCCCAAGGTGGGCGACGCGCCGGTGCCCGAGTGCGACCAGGTGCTCGACGGCCAGGGTCGCCCCGGCCTCGTCGTCGACGGTGACGCTGGGGACCCCGGGGGGCCCGCGCCCGCCGACCAGCAGCGCCGGCAGGCCGCCGAGGTCGCCCGGCCGCACGCGCTCGCCGGGTGCGGCGACCCGGAGGAGCCCGTCGACCCACCCCGTCAGGGCCGGGACGCGCTCGGTCAGCGGACCGGTCGCCACCAGCAGCGCGTAGCCGGCGGCGGCCGCGCGTTCCCCGGCGCTCGTGGCCACCCGCGCCAAGACTGCGTCGCCCAGGTCGGGGACGACCATGCCGATGGCCATGGTCCGCTGGGTCTTGAGACTGCGGGCAGCCGTGTTGGGCTGGTAGTTCAGCCGCCTGGAGGCGTCCAGGACCCGCTGGCGGGTCTCCGGCCGGATGGAGAGCCGGCGGTCGCCGGAGAGCACGCGCGACACCACCGACGTGTCGACGCCAGCCAGCTTGGCGACGTCCTTGAGCCGCACCTGCGCCTCGGGGCGGACCTGCTCGGCTGCCATGAAGGAAGTCTCTCGACGCGGGAGTGATCGTGGTCATGCTAACTGGCTGCGGCAACAGGCCAACCGGCGTGCGTGGCGACATGGCAGGATGCGGCTCAGGGCCAGATCCGCTGCGCCAGCGGCCGGTCCGGCTGGCGAGCCAGGCGACGCCGTGGTGCTTGCGCCGGCTCCCTAGCCAGCGGGGTGGCCGTCGCCGGTGCCGGCTGGCTCAGCGATGCAGGCGGTGCCCACCCGGCGGAACCCGAGGCGGGCGTAGACGCGGGCGACCGCGACGTCGCCCGCGGACAGGAACACGGTGGTGATGCCGCGGGCGCCCGCGTCCTGGACGAGCAGGCTGGTCACGGCGGCGCCCAAGCCGCGGCGGCGCATCGCCGGCAGGGTGGCGACCCCGACGACCTCGGTGACGGCGCCGACGGGCTGGTGGCTGCCGACCGCGACCGGCTGGCCGCCGAGCCGCGCGACCACGGTCACGGTGCGCCCGGTGGCCAGCCGGTCGCGCATGAAGGCCAGCCGCTGGGGAGGGAGCTCGGCGGCCAGCCCGGCCAGGGCGTCCGGTCCGGCGGCGCCCACGGCCGTGCCCGGTGCGGAGAACGCGACCTGGGCCACGGCCGTCACGGGCGCGAGGTCGTCCTCGGGCGTGACCAGGCGGAGCTCGACTCCCTCGGGCGGCGGTACGGAGCGGGCGTCGTCGGCGGCCAGCACCATGAGCGGTAGCTCGGCGACGGCGAGGCCGGCCGCCTCGGCCGCTGGCTTGAGGTCCGGTGTGGTCTCGGCGACCCACTCGAACGCCTCGGGCACGCCGAGCGCGCGCTGCAGCCGGCGCATGGCGGCGACGTCCTCGGCTCCGACCGCGGCCGCACCGAGCCGCGGCCGGGCGTAGTACGGCCAGCCGGGCCCATCGGCGACGAACAGGGTGAGTGGCCCGACCGTCTCGGCCCGGGCCGCCGTCCGGGGGACGGCGTCGTAGTAGGCCTCGAGCCGGGCGAGCACCGACCCCGAGGGCTCCGAGTCCGAGTCGGTGCCAGACGCGGGATGGGTGGTCATGAGCGGTGGCGCCGCCCGGGTCGCGGCCCAGGGTCGGTCCGGCCGCCGTCGCGGAGCAGGGGGGACGGGTGGCCGCTCAAGCCGGGCCTGGCCCTCCTCACGCCGGGGCCGGTCCTCCCGGTCCCTTTCCCTTGCCCTTGAACCGGTCGCGCAGGTCGTCGCTGACCTCGGCGAAGGTAGTCGACAGGGCCTCGCCCAGCGAGTCCGCCGCCCGCTTGGTCTCCTCCCCGAACGCCGGGTCGCGCACGGCGTTCCCGACCGCGGTGAACGCCTGGTCCAGGGAGTCCGCGAGCCTGCGGAGCGCTGCCTCCATCTCCCTGCGGTCGGCCGGCGCGGCCCCTTCCTGCCCGCCCCGCTCCTCGTAGTGCTGCTTCACCCGGCGACCGAGGGCGGCGAAGCGCTCCCCCACGTCGTCCCATGCCTGCCTGCTCTCGGCCATCCCCGTCCCTCCGTCCGCGTCGCCTGAAGCGCGAGGCCTCGCGGCCCGCGAGCCGCCGCGCAACTGGATCATACGCAGGAGCGCACCGGCCCTGCCCAGGATCACCTTCACGTCGACGTTGATTTCCCGTCCACAGCAGGTGGCAGCCCTCGACACGATCACCATCGCACCGTCGCCGCGGGTGTGATCCGTGGCGCTGTGGCGGGATGCAGTTGATCTGGGCGGTGGGACTTCCGTCGCCTGCTCGTCACTCCTGGCCAAGGATCGCGCCGAGGATCGCCGCGGTCTTGTCAGGAGCCGCACCACGGGCGCAGATGCTCTCCATGACATGCAGGTACTGGTCGACGTCGTCACGTTTGTCCAGATAGACGGCGTTGGTCAGGTGCTCGAGGTAGACCACGTCCGGCAGCTCCTCGTCGGGGAACCGCAGGATGCTGAACGCCCCCACCATGGCCGGATGCGCGCCGGCACTGAACGGCAGGACCTGCAAGACCACGTTCGGCAGCCCGGCGGCCTCGACCAGCCGCTCGAGCTGGACACGCATCACCTTCCGGCCGCCGACCGGCCGGCGCAGCGCCGCCTCGTCCACCACCGCCCACAGCCGCGGGCCGTCGTCCTGGGCGAGCAGCCGCTGGCGGGTCAGCCGCAGCGTGATCTTTCGTTCCAGCTCCTCCGGCGAGTCGTCCAGCTGCGCGCCCCGGATCACCGCGCGCATGTAGTCCTCGGTCTGCAGCAGGCCGGGGACGAACTGGCCCTCGTAGGTCCGGATGAGCCCTGCGGCGGACTCCAGGTCCACGAAGGCCCGGAACCACTGGGGTAGGACGTCGCTGTACTCGACCCACCAGCTCTGGGCGTTGGCCTCGCGGGCCATCGCGAGGAGCAGCGCGACCTCGAGCGGGTCGGTGACGTCGTAGAGCTTGAGCAGGTCCACGATGTCGCGCTCCTTGTAGCCGACCTGGCCGTTCTCCAGCCGGTGGATCTTCCATTCGGATGCGCGGATCGCCTCGCCGGCCTGCTCGCGGGTG